>DATGOF010000395.1:0-4240 GCA_035306285.1 Acidobacteriota bacterium
GCCTCTTTTCTGGCCACCTGCCGTCCGGTTCGTGAAGGTGGACACTTTGCGGGACCGGAAGAAGAGCGTCTCAGACTTTTGAAGCAAGCCTCTCAGGCCGGATTTGACTGGATCGATCTGGAACACGATGTCGAGCATCCCCCGGCGTTCGCCGAGGGAACTCGAATTGTTCGCTCGTTCCACTCTTTCGGTCGCTTTCCGACTAGTATCGGAGCGTTGTTTTCCAGGTTGTGGCGCTCTCAACCGGAGGTAGTCAAAATTGCTGTTCCCGTGACGACAAGTCAAGAACTGGTGCAGCTATTGAAGTGGATGGAAGACCCTGCGTATAGCCGGCGACGCGTCTTAATCGGTATGGGGCTAATGGGACAAGCTTCCCGAATCCTCGGTGCACTGCTTGGAAACACCTGGACCTACGTCGCTGAAAATGAAAACCAGGCGGCGGCGCCGGGACAGTTTTCTCTCGCCAGGGCTCAACATCAATACCGACTCGACAAGTGGGAAACTGTTCCAGATCTCTATGGCGTCATCGGCAACCCGGTTGCCCATTCCCTTTCGCCGCTGATCATGAATCGACTCTTCTCCAATTACCAGGTGCAGGCTCTTTATCTGCCTTTGCTTCTCGATCAGACAGCCCCGTGGTTTCAATATATGAAAGAGAGCCGGCTGTGTTTCCGTGGTTTCAGTGTCACGATTCCGTTCAAGCGGAATGTCATTTCCTTTTTGGAAAGCTCCGATACCACCCTCGATTCCATCAACACGCTCTTATGGACCGGGAGCGGCTGGAAAGGATTCAACACCGACTACGAGGGTTTTCTGCGGCCTCTGAAACAACGCTACAATTTGTCTTCCAAATCGGCGCTGGTACTCGGTAACGGCGGAGTCGCTCACACTGTGGTTGCTGCACTCCAGGAACACGGTGTCGCAGTAACGGTGGTCGGACGAGATCCGCAAAGGGTCTCACAATTCGCTCGCCAATACGGATGTGCATGGGCCACATTTGGTGACCTTCCAATTCGTGCCGACCTGTGCGTCAACACAACACCTGTCGGACAGGCTCCGGATGTTAAATCCTCGCCCCTTCAGAAGGACCATCTCGACTTCGAGCTGGTTTACGACCTTGTTTATAATCCTGAGATCACTTCTCTTCTTCAGATGGCACAGGAGAAGGGAATTGGAACTCTGAGCGGGATTGAGATGTTTGTGGAGCAGGCAGCACTGCAGTTTCAGATCTGGACTGGAATTGATCCAGAACGGTCAATTATCCGCCAGGTCCTCCGCGAAGTGCAAAACCGGAGCGGTCAACCGAAATCCCGGGTCCAGGAAGAAATAGAGCAAGAGACGGATCGGTGAAAGAATCATTTGAAGTCCGTGTTCCGGCAAGCACCAGTAATCTCGGCTCCGGATTTGATGTCGTTTCAGCTGCCCTCAGCCTTTACCTGACGGTGAGGGTCACACCCGGGGCTTCAGCTGGCCTTACCTGGGACCCTCCTCTTGATATTCCTCGTGCTGACAACATCCTTGAGGCCGCTTTGTTCGAGACTTTACGTTACCTGGGCCAACCTGATCCCCCGGCGCTTCGGCTGTCGATGGACAATCCGATCCCGTTGCAAAGGGGACTGGGAAGCAGTGGCGCTGCTATTGTCGCTGGTATCAAAATTGCTGAAACGGTGACCGAAAGGAGCCTGACGACTCGGGAAATTCTGGATTTGGCCTATCCCCTCGAAGGCCACCCCGAAAATCTGGCGGCCAGCCTACTCGGAGGCTGGATCATTTGCCGAACCAAAGGGACATTGATGGAAGCCGAAAAGATCGGGACCCGTCCCCGCTGGCGCTACATCGTTGCGATCCCCGACGTTACCGTTTCCACCAAGGAAGCGCGGGAAATCCTGCCGACTTCTTATTCTTTGCAGGATACGATTTTTAACTTGCAACGCGTTGCGCTACTGGTTCACGCAGTTCACTCCGATCGTGGTGACTTGCTGAAAGATGCAACCGAAGACCGCATTCACCAGCCTTATCGTGCGGCACTGGTACCGGGGCTGCCAGAGTTGCTTCAAAGACAGGAACTTGACGGCGAACTAGAGGATGATCTGTTGAGCGTCTCAATCAGTGGATCGGGTTCAGCAGTGTTGGCCATAGCTGCCGGCCACTACGACGAAATCGGTCAGTGGATGCTCTCCGTATTGTCTACAGCCGGCACCACGGCGCAATACCTGGTTCTAAATCTGGATAATGAAGGAGCTTGCGTTAGGCCGATTCGCGAATGAACGTGCTGTTAGAACAGCCCTTTGAACCAGCCCCAGATGCCTCTTCTTTTCTTTTCCTTCTCGAGCTCAGACTCAACAAGCTCAAATTTCTCTTCATCCCCTGAACATGTCTCCTGGGGCTCGGTGCCCACAATATAATGCTCCGTCCTGATCTCCGTGCATCGGCTGGATGCAAGCAAGCCAGTTACCGGATCAATCTGGAGACTCACAATCTTCTCCGGAACAGGAAAGGCCTCTCCGCTTAAGGTCCCGTATGAAAGAGCGGTCTTCATGAAGCGCGTCCAAATGGGCAATGCTGCCTGACTTCCAGTAAGATTTAATTCGGTCCCATCATCGTAGCCGACCCACACCCCACAGACCAGATCGGGCGTATAGCCCATAAACCAGCTATCGGTATGGCTTCCGGTCTTGCCAGCGGCAGGAAGAATGAAGCCTCGATCGCGAACCGCTCGACCGGTACCTTCATCGATCGCTGTCTGGAGTGCTGATGTGATCAGAAAGGCGGTCTCCGGTGAAATTACTCGTCTGGGCTCTGACGATGAATTCTCCAGGCGCCTCTGTCCCAGCTGAACGGAGGTGATATCACTCAACGGCAGCATGACTCCTCCACGAGCCAGCGTTGTATAAGCACGAGTTAGCTCCAAGAGAGACACTTCGGCTGATCCTAACGCTATTGAAGGATAGGCAGGTAACTCGCGAGAAAAACCCAGTCGG
This sequence comes from Acidobacteriota bacterium, assembly GCA_035306285.1. Lineage (GTDB taxonomy): Bacteria > Acidobacteriota > UBA6911 > RPQK01 > JAPXNP01 > DATGOF01. Next base: position 2,982 of record DATGOF010000395.1, read on the forward strand.
TTGGAATAATTCGCCACTTCCCGGTATCCGACAAATTCCGCCAGCTTCATGGTTGAAACATTGAGCGACTTTGCCAGTGCCTGGCGCAGCGTGACAGGTCCAAAATACTCGTTTCTAAAGTTGTGAGGAGTATACTCCCTGCCTTCATATTGGAATGTCGTAGGCTCATCGTTAAGGAAGCTAGAGAGGGTTATGGGATTTTCCCTCTCCCGGGTCAGTTCGATAGCCGCTGCAAAAACGAACGGCTTGAACGTTGAACCAGGCTGACGAAAGGCTCGCGTCGCACGGTTGAACTGACTGCGTTGGTAGTTACGTCCTCCGACCATGGCCACAATCGCTCCGGTTTTCGGCCGAACGGCCAGCAGTGCGGCCTCGACACGCTTCCCGCTTTGGGGCCTACTCTGGAGTTGTCTTTCAACTTCCTCTAAACCCTCCGAGACGGCATTAAAGGCCGCCTTCTGAAGCATGGGATCCAGGCTGGTATAGATGTCGATCCTGAGGTCTCTGGTGATCTCAGCCCCTTCAAAGAAGTCGGGCACACGATTGCGAACGTGATCAACGAAATAAGGCGCTTCACTGTAGTCAAAATGTGATGGAGGCGTTACCTTCAGCGGTTGCTGTCGTGCCCTGGCGTTCTCCGAGGTCGTAATAAACCCGTTCTCCTCCATCAAATCCAGCACATGATTTCGCCGCCGGAGGGCCAGCGAAGGATTGCTTACCGGATCATAGCGATTAGGAGCTTGAATCAAGCCGGCCAACAGGGCAAATTCATGCAGTTCCAACTGGCTCAGGGACTTGCCCAGATACTGCCAGGCTCCCTCGGGAAAACCCAAAATGGCAAACGACCCGCGCTGCCCTAGATAAACTTCGTTTGCATAGAGCTCAAAGATTTCTTGTTTTGTCAGACGCTGCTCCAGGAGCACCGCGAGGTAAGCTTCTTGAAGCTTGCGAGAGGGTGTCTTTTCCTGTGTGAGGAAGAAATTCTTGACGAATTGTTGAGTGATGGTGCTCCCGCCCTGGGATTTAGAAAGGCGACTTAGATTCACCAGAAACGCGCGGATGACCGACAACGGATCCAGACCGGAATGACTGAAAAAGCGAGAATCCTCCGCCGCAAGAACGGCTTTGACAAGCTGGTCCGGTAAATCCTTGAACGGAACAAATCTCTTCTTTTGTCGGCTGGCATCGTAAAGGTTTGACAGGAAAAGGGGCGGCAGCTCGATACTCGAGACACTCTCCCCGTTGAGCTCAAGACGGCG
>DATGOF010000396.1:0-19026 GCA_035306285.1 Acidobacteriota bacterium
GAGCAGACGGTCTCGCACCCGGCATACCGGGTGCAGACCCAGAATCTGATTCGGTTGCACTTGCACTTACATCGAAGCAGCTCGCGTCTTCGTTAGAAAACGAGTGAGCATGAGGACCAGAGAGCCCAGTCCCCATCCAAACAGGGAGCCGATTACCGCTCCGAGCATATGTCCGCCCATATGTAGGAACGGATTCAACTCGCCTCCATGCTGCATGTCGGTATAAAACGTATCAATCCCGCCAAACTCGTCGATCGCAATAGCAACAACGATGAAGGCTGCACTCGTGAACGACAGAGCAGCAGAGATCCCGAGTACGTCTCGGTACGTCTCCCCGCGAACCGCCGCCCGGATTGAATAAGCAACTAAAAGTAACAGAACAAGCAAGGTCAAGCTGGTGACCCAGGTAGCCTGCTCATAGCTGATACCAAAAACAGGTTTCAAGAAAAATCGAATGACGCCGATGATCAGGATCAGCCAGATTCCAAGACGAACTTCCCTGAGATAATGGTTGAAGGGCTTCTTAAGCAGTGACATTTGATCGCTCCTTTCAAGACTTTTTACTCCTTCACAAGTAAGTCGAAGCAGTAACGTCTTTTTCGACAAGCTTCTTCTCTCAAGTGAACTCAACGTTCATTTCTACTCACAACCAGAGATCTCGCCGGGACGCCTTGGCTGGCAGGCTCCCAGTCCTGGATCGACCTGTCTGCTGGTATCCAGCCGTTTCCTGGGAATTGAGCCGCTCCAAGAAAAGCGAAGCTCAATCATCTGACTGTTCCGTCTGTTTCCCCCATTCCTTCAAACGGGTCGTCCGGTGACAAGCCGTCGGTTAAGGACTGCTGGACTAAGCGATCCTTTTGGAGCGTCTTTTAGAGCGCCTTCCCAAGCACATTGCCTCTTGCGGCCTACCCGCACGCGCCACCCGCGGGCAGCTCTGCCTTCCGTCTTTTTCCTTCACCTCCCGCCTTCCCTAATAGAGGACCCGCAAAGGGCCCTGGGAGGTGAAAGCGATGCACCAAGAACAAAGGCATTCCAAATCGATTTCTGGTCATTTCTGCCTTATCATCCCAGTCATCTCGATTCTCCTGACCTTTTCCAGTCCGGGACTTGCCGCTGACGTCAGTTATACGACGGTACCTCTTGAGCTATATGGCCATCTAATCGTCATCAAGGGAACCGTGGAAGGTCTCGAAGATCTTAACTTCGTCCTGGACACGGGATCGAGCCGAAGCATCCTGGATTCACACGTTGCAGCACAATTGGGGCTCAGCGGAGAGTATCAGCTTGTATCGTCACTGGAACAAGAGGTATGGGTACAGAGGTCGTTCATCCCGGCCTTAACGGTCGGCGATCTGACTTATCAGGAGGTAACAGTCTGGATTGCCAGTGTGTCGGGAATAACAGAATTGGTTCGTATCGATGGATTGATCGGCCTTGATTTAATAAAGCGGAACAGCATCAGCATTGATTTCTCCAAACGCACCGTCACCTTTGGAAGGGTATTCCATGGACCGTTTCGGTTCCCCTTCTACCCGGAACTTCCGATCATACCCGTTCCCTTTAGTGCTGGTGAGAGGCAGTTGACCCTTCTCCTGGATACAGCAGCCGACCAGATCGTCTTGTACGCGAGCAAAGTGAAAGGGAAGCTTTCTGGTGTCGTTAAAATGGAGGGAGTAAAGCAAATCCGCCATGTAGGCGGAATCGACCGTTTGAAACCAGTGATGATGAAAAAGGCCAGAATCGGCAATTCACAATGGAAGAATCTTTCCGCCTACCTATTAGATACGAGCTGCTGCATGAAAGGACCGGATGGTGTACTGGGAGTGGCTGCGCTCCAAGTGGCAGTGCTCAATCTCGACTTCGACAACAACATAGTCAGCTGGGAGTAGCGTCTTCTTACTGACGCAGCATCTCCTTACCTGTGGAAGGAACCTTCATTCCACGGTCACCGACTTGGCCAGATTGCGGGGCTGGTCAACATCGGTTCCTCGAAGCACGGCCACGTGATATCCCAGCAGCTGCAACGGTACCGTGTACACGATGGGAGCAGTACTGGCGCAAATGTCTGATAAAGTCAAATTATGATAGCGATCGAGCTCGATCTTGACTGCCTGGTCGCTCACGAGAAAAAGCTCTCCGTTTCTGGCTCGAACTTCCTGGAGATTGGAAATCACTTTTTTGAGAAGGGGATCCTTTGGCAAGGCGCAGACCACTGGCATGTTGGCATCCACCAGAGCCAGGGGACCATGCTTCAATTCTCCGGCAGGATAAGCCTCGGCATGAATATAGGAAACCTCCTTCATCTTCAATGCACCTTCCATGGCAATTGGGAAAAAAGTGCCGCGGCCGAGGAACAGGGCATGCTCTTTGTCGACAAACTCGGCCGCCATCTTTTCAATTGCTTCACTTAGTCCGAGGACTACTTCCACCTGTCGCGGTAAGGCGTGCAGCTCTTCGACCAGTTCTTGTTCCTGTTTCCTGGGTATCCCCCTCCGGCGGGCCAAAGCCAGTGTCAACAAGCGGAGAACCACCAGCTGAGTCGTGAAGGCCTTGGTCGAGGCAACTCCGATTTCCGGTCCGGCTCGAGTCATCAGGACTGCGTCGGAAGCACGGGCCAGGCTGCTTTCCGCGACATTACAGATACAGAGGGTTCCGAGGTAGCCTGCCTTTCTGGCTTTCTGTAGCGCTGCCAGCGTATCCGCAGTCTCTCCAGACTGGGAGATTGTCAGAAACAACGAGTCTTCCGGTATGCACACTTTTCGATAGCGATACTCACTGGCGACTTCAACACTGCACGGAATTCCAATCTCCTCGAGCCAGTAACGAGCCACAAGCCCGGCGTGATAACTGGTCCCGCAGGCGACAATGTGAATGCTCCTCGTCTTCTCCAGAAGCTGACCGACAGCGTGACCAAAGCTTTCCTCCAGCAGGCGCCCCTTATGGATGCGGCCCTCCAGAGTCTCAGCGATGACGGCCGGCTGCTCCATAATCTCTTTCAGCATGAAATGCCGGTATGGCCCCTTGTCCGCTACAGGGCCGGTGACCAGCGACCTGCGAATCGGACGGTCCACCCTTCTCCCCTCCGAATCGAGGATTTCGACTTCATTGAGCCGGACTGCGGCGATATCCCCATCCTCCAGAAAAATGAAATCCTCCGTGACGTGAAGCAGCGAGGTTATATCGGAAGCTACGAAGTTTTCGGTTTTGCCGGTTCCTATGATGAGTGGACTTCCAAAGCGCGCCGCTACGATGAGATCGGGATCGTCCGGGCTGATAACCGCCAGGGCATAGGCTCCCACCAATTGACTGGCGGTAGCCTGGACTGCTCGCAACAAGTCGCTTTCTCTTTCGAGTTCACGAGCAAGCAAATGGGCAATAACTTCAGTATCCGTCTCTGATGTGAAAACGTAACCTTCCGATTCCAGGGTCTCTCGTAGTTCGCGATGATTCTCGACGATGCCGTTGTGCACCACCGCGACGCGTTCGCCGCTCATATGGGGATGAGCGTTGCGCTCCGAGGGCATGCCATGCGTGGCCCAGCGAGTGTGGGCAATTCCCGTGTTGCCGCTCAGTGATACCCCTAAAATTAAATCGCTGAGCAGTGCAACTTTACCGACTGACCGGATTCTTTGCAGGCGACCTGTCGTGTCGCAAACGGCAATACCTGCCGAATCATAACCGCGGTATTCAAGCCGCTCCAGACCGTAGAGTAATGTAAGAACTACATCGCGCTCAGCAACCGCTCCAATGATTCCACACAAAAGCTGATTTCCTTACCTACTTGTGCTACCTGAACACTTCGCTGCTCCTACTGAACGGCGGAATTGACTATGTCTCTAGCGCCTATTGTAACAACGTTCAAGGGCCAGGTAACGAACTAGATTTTCGATGGACGGTTGGTAATCTCTCTTCCGGAGGTAAGCCTCCGTGATACTTTGTAAGAAAGCGAAAAGTGGCGTGACATGAGGTACACGAGGTCCAATGGAATCCCGCGTCAGAAATCTAGATGACATAACGCTCGAGGAGAAGGTCGACTTTCTGAAGAGAGAGGAATCCTACCCACACCCGACCGGGGCAGTCGAGTCGATAGAAACTCACATGTCCTGGGTGTTCCTGGCGGGACAGTATGCCTATAAGCTGAAGAAACCAGTCATTTATGAGTTTATCGACTTCAGTACACCTGAAAAGCGCTTATTGGACTGCCGAGAGGAGGTTCGGCTCAACAGGCGACTGGCAGCGGAAGTATATCTCGGTGTCGTCCCCCTCACACTAGATCCTGAAGGCTCCCTGAGCCTGGTAGGGGAGGGAAAACCGGTCGATTGGCTGGTCAAAATGAAGCGCCTGCCCCGATGGGAAATGCTCGACGAGGCAATTCGCAACCGCTCCTGGCACCCGCACGACCTCGAAGCTGTCTCGGAACTTCTGATCGATTTTTACGCCAAAGCAATTCCAGCGGACGTCACCCCGATCGAATATGAGAACCGCTTGGAATCCGACCTTGACTCCACATTTCGAGAACTGAGAGGTCCCAGATCTCGGCTTTCACGGCCAGCCCTGGACGCGACCGAACAATCCCTCATAAACTTCTTGACTTTTCGGTCTGAACTTCTCGCCAAGCGGGTTGAAGAGGCACGTATCGTTGAGGGACACGGTGATCTCAGACCGGAACATGTTTGTTTGCGGAATCCGCCGTCGATTATAGACTGTCTTGAGTTCAACCGCGACTTGAGGCTTATGGACAGTTATGAGGAACTTGCATTCCTTTACATGGAATGCGAGTTCCTCTCTGATCCGTCGCCGGCGCAAATCATCCTCGAACAGTGTTGCCGCGCTCTGCAGGATTATCCTCCTCCCGAACTGTTCCACTTCTACGCTGCCAGGCGTGCGATGGTACGGGCGAAACTCTGTATTCGCCATTTAGAAGAGCCCGAATACCGGGAAGAGGACAAGTGGACCAGGAAAGCAATAAGATACCTGGCACTTGGACAGAATCACGCAGCTGCCTGCTATTCGCCGGATGATTAGATGGGCGGTGCTACCTTCCTATCAAGCTTCGTACGTCGCGAGTGAGATTCGTCACCACCTCGTCTAACTCACCAGCCGATACATGCTGCTCCAACACTGAAAACAGCGCTTTAAGCGCCATCAACGGGTCAATATCATCATGCCTCCCGAGTGCTGACCGAATCGCTTCTACAAAGTCCTCCTTCCTCCGAATCTTCTTGGGAGTGACCGCTGGATTCCATCCCTCGTAGTAAATCCCGCGGATCAGCGTGGGCAGCTGGGCTCCGAGGTCGGTTGCCTCCTCGACCGTCAGGCAGTCTCTCAATACATGAAGTGCAGCCCTCATGGCAGCGTATGCTTTGTGGCGATCCGGACGCTCCAGGGCCTCCGACATTTCCTTAATCCAGATGTTCCCCTGCTGTACAGCCTTGTCAAAGGCACCCAATCCTGTGGTCGTCATGGTCTTTCCTCCTGTGAATGGTGGGCCTGTTGGAGAACCTTTACCACTTCCTCATCGGTGACTGGTGTAAAGTCCTCGAAAAAATCTCCGACAGCCAGAAACCAGTCTGGAGTGTGGAGGCAAACGACGTCATCCGCCTCGTGCCTCAGCTTGCGTATCGTGTCGGGCGGAGCTACGGCAGTAGCAACTATGACTTTCTGAGGAGACTGTCGGCGAACCGATCTCAGCGCCGCGATCATCGTCGAGCCAGTAGCGATTCCATCATCCACAATAATCACAATTCGTCCTCGAGGGTCGCGAGCTGGACGAGATTCAGTGTAAAGTCGCCGCCTCTCTCTAAGAAGTTTCAACTGAGCTGCTTTCTCCTGCTCGAGGTATGAGGAGGGAATGTCCATCGCAGAAGCATGATCTGCCAGATAAACCGCACCTGTTTCATCGATTGAACCGATTGCAAGTTCCGGTTGGCCAGGGGCACCCAACTTATGTACCAGAATGACGTCGACTTCTCCTTCAAGAGCTTGAGCAATCTCCGCCGCCATGGGGACGGCACCCCTGGGGATCCCTAGTATCAGTGGGTTTTCTCCACGATACTGTGAGAGCCGCTCAGCAAGTTGACGGGCAGCATCAAATCTATCTTTGAATGCCATCACGCCTCCTTCTTCCACGATACCCGAACTCGACTGGCCGGGTGTAGCAATGGTCCGTGACTCCCGTAGATGAAAGGACGAATCCTTCCACGATTTTGCAAGCAGGTTAATGACCAAATCCGTCAGAACAGGAGTAAACTGACGAATGGTTTACGGAACGTGAATTGCTAGCTATATATAGCGGAAGGAGGTTGTCGAGTATGAAAAAGACATTCATTCTACTCTTGTTACTTCCATTCCTGGGCTGCACTTCGTACGAACTACCCGAGGGGGATCCAGAAGCCGGGCGAGTCGCCTTCGAACAGATGCAGTGCTATACCTGCCACGTTGTGGAAGGTGAAGACTTTCCTACACCAACTGCTGATCCTCCTGTTCCCGTCGTGCTGGGCTCTCCGGACAATCCCCATTCCCGTGAATATCTGGCCGAGTCAATCATAGCGCCGTCTCACCGATTTGCCCGCCCTCGTCCTGAGATAATCGCGTCAGAGCCCCCCATCTATGTGCAGGGCGAATATGAGAACATCAGGGAAAATTCACAGTCTCGTATGGGTGATTACTCGGAAGCGATGACGGTCAGACAGTGGCTAGATATTGTGGCCTATTTGAAGTCCCGGGAAGAACGAGATTAGCTTCCGGTAGTGGAAGGCGCTGTAGCAACAGAGCTAGAACCACAGGCTGAGCGGGTGATTTGCCGAAAAAAGTGGAGCATTTGACGCACTCCGAAGCAGGATCATTTGCTAGCTTGATGCAGACCCTTTGAACAACGTAGATCTTCTCATATGGATTCTCGGCAGTTCGCTCCTGATGAGCGCCATCGGTTGGGTTGGGCTCATTCTTCTCGCGCTCAGGGAAAGTCTTCTAAAGAAACTGCTGCTGCCCCTAGTGGCTTTCTCGGCCGGATCTCTATTGGGAGGGGCCTTGCTGCACCTCATTCCCGAGGCGCTCCTCAAAACCGGCGACCTGACGGGTATCTTCTTGTGGACGCTGGCGGGATTTTCACTGTTCTTTCTCATGGAACAGTTCCTCTCCTGGCACCATCACCACGCGGTCCCCTCTGAACACAAGGAACCCTTCACGTACTTGATTCTGCTAGCCGACGGCCTCCACAACTTTATCGGCGGCTTTGCCATCGCCGGTTCATTTCTAATCAGCATCGAAGCCGGAATCATTACGTGGATTGCCGCCGCTGCCCACGAGATTCCCCAGGAACTCGGAGACTTTGGGATCCTGGTCCGCGGGGGCTGGAAAAAGTACAAGGCGCTTCTGGTCAACTTCCTTTCCGCCCTGACGATCGTTCCCGGAGCGCTGCTGGCTTATCTTCTTTCGGCCGCTATAGATGTGACCTTTCTTCTTCCGTTTGCGGCCGGCAATTTTATCTATATTGCGGCGTCCGATCTGATACCTGAAATCAAACATGAAAGGGACGTCAAGAAAAATCTCATTCACTTTTTTTCATTCCTGGCGGGAATCCTGGTAATTCTAGTGACTCGATTGGTGTTTGAAGCCTAGCCATCGCTCGACTCTAACCACAGAAGACACAGAGAAAAGCTACGCTCAAGGCTTAGGAAGCTTAACCGCAGGGGCACATACAGGAGAGCTGCGCTAAAGAACACAAGTCCGTCCGTTGAAGGCGCAACATAGTTGGGGCCTGGGGTTAAGTCGAAGCCGGACCCAAGGATGGTCAACGCCAACGAATCATGCTGACCTGTAAGTGCCGCATGATTCCTCCTCGCCAAGGGTTGAAATTTTCCATCCCTACAGCACAGAATCGCGCTCTGATCAGCCTACGAGCCGAGGTGTTTTACAAACCAGTCCCGGGCCAGGCGCGCTACTGTTTCCAAGGCGCCGGCTTCCTCGAACAAGTGCCCCGCACCTTGAACGATCTCCAGCGTCTTCTCACACTGGAGGTGACGAAATGCTTCTTCATTTAACTCGAGAACCTGCCGGTCGTTGCTCCCCACGATCAGAAGGGTGGCAGCTCTGACCTGCGATAAGCATTCCAGTACCAGATCTGGCCGCCCTCCGCGGGAGACGACCGCCCGAACAGTCTCCGGAGCCTGTGCGGCTGAGCATAAGGCCGCTGCGGATCCCGTACTGGAGCCGAAATATCCGACCGGTAGATCTCGGATTTCTGACTGCTTGCTTGCCCATGAGCAAGCCCCGCTCAATCTTGTTGTGATCAAATCGATGTCGAATCGATTAGCGTACGTCTGATCTTCTTGCTCAGTAAGCAGATCGAAAAGGAGAGTTGCAAGCCCTCCCTGATTCAAGACCTCGGCAACAAAGGCATTTCGAGGACTCAGCCGGCTACTTCCCGAACCATGAGCAAAGAGGACCAAGCCCAGTGCATTTTCGGGTACCGTTAGATCCCCTTGTAAAACAACCGTACCCACCTCGATATTTACCAATTTGCGTGTTAAAGCTTTCTCCAAAGGCCACCTCCTTCCCAACCGTGCTAGCAACTTCGGTTCCAGCCTTGATTAGCGTCGCGGGATAGAGGAGAGCGAATCGACAAGCAGAATTGGAATGCTGACCCCATTGCGGTCGGATCCCACAGATACGGACCTGTGGGTCGATTCATGTTGGGCTCTGTTTCACGGGCAATTGCACGCTCCCTGTTCTGTGGTGATCGTGCGGTCGAAAGAACTTGAATCAAGACACGAAGATCAGCTTTAACCAAGTCGCGTAAAGACCACGTAGTCAGTAGCCACAGGTTGAGCGCCAACCTGGCGAAGCATCGTTACGAGCTGACCTCGGTGATAGGACGAATGGTTGACGACGTGAAGAAGAAGGTCAAGCAGGCGGCTCGCGTAAGCCGCTCCGCTTAGCTGTTTGTAATTGATGTTGGTCTGCAAGCCTTCACCTGATAAGCGATCCAGAAAGACTCGACGTGCCTTTTGTACTGCTTCAAGTTCTTCATGCAGACGCTCGAGAGTAGGATTCTTTAGCCATTCCGGAAATCCATCCGGACTGTGGCCGAGCCAGCGCTGTAACCACACCCACTCAGAACCCACGATGTGTCCATAGGTGTCGAGAATGGAAGGGAAGCTACTTTGGATCGTGGCCTGAAGTTGTCCCGGTTCGAGCCCCTGAAGGACCTCGTACGTGCGTTGATTGGACCAATCATTATACTGGTAGAGCTTCTTAACAACGTCGATCATCATGAGGATTCCTGGTGGATTCTGGGAACGATACGGCAGCACCGCGTGTACCGGCAAATACGTGTTGCATACCAGCGATCAACGGTCACAAAGTCTTTTTGCGTGTTTTCGCCGCGAGCATACTACAACTCGGGAAACGTGAGATTGAAGCGACGGCAAAGTTCGGGCACACTGTCGAAGTTCATGTCGAGGGAGTATTTCCGATTGATCTCAGCAAACTTCTCCAGATCACCCCATGCCGCCGCTACTTCGCGGAAGTAATTTTCGAAGCCTGCCGGTGAAATGATTTCGATGATTTCGCAGGGCGTATCACCGGCATTCCAGAAGGTGTGCCACTGTCCTCGAGGCTTAAAGACCCAGGCGCCGGGGCCACCTACCACCACTTCATCGCCGAGCAATGCACCGAGGGTTCCGGTCAGGACATAGGAAAGTTCATCTTCGTTATGGTGGTAGTGCAAAGGGGCGGCCAGGGCTCGCGGCGCGATCGGATGATGGACAATGGAAAACCGTTTCCCTGTATCATCCCCTTCCACTTTCCACTGCACTCCGAGGCCACCGAAATCGAACTGATCTCCATCCTCGGGGAGAACGATTTTTGCACACATAGCAGTTCCTCATGGCGTCATAAATCACTGATTAATGGAGTTCGCTGTAATATAGGACAATCACTCCGAAAGAATCCAATCCGATTTTGATAAGCGGTCGCCTCACCACCAAAGAACCTGAATCGGCCCGTGACGGGACGATGTCATCGTGCCTGGAAGCCAAACTTGCGTAAAACGAACCCCCACTTTCGCATGAAGGCCTCATTACGGTTCCTCCAGCCTTCAGGGTTCCAGTGAAACTTATAAGCGGAAACATCACAAACTCGCAGCGGTGGGGGAGCCGAATAAGTGACGACCGATTCAGGCTCAAAGAAGATCGTTCGCCCTAGCGCCCGAAGAGTTAACCCGAGATCTACGTCAAATGGCTCAACGTCGTCGAAAAGGTCGGTGCTAGGAAGTATAGATCTGTCGATCAATATGCAATGATTTTCAGGGTAGTCAATTCTTGTCCGCCCAGCCTGACGATAGACTATTCGATGCCGAAAAATAAGAGTTCCGTGTTGCCTCTCCTCCTCGAACACGCATCCGGCAGCATGGAGTCCCCGATCTCCAGTAAATTAGCGGAGCAACAACTGCTGCTCTCTCCTGGAGCGCACATCGCAGGAGCGGACGAAGCCATTACTCCCGGACAAGGTATCGTTCTCCAGGATGACACAGAAGCGCTCGCCAACCTCACGCATCCCGATGTTGCGCGCTTCACCCTGCAGCAGCAACCGTTTAGTAAACACAGTCGTCAGATTGCCTCCCGTTCGGCCCCCTTTTAGATAATCCCTGATCTCTGTATTTGCGCCACCCACCACCACGATGACGCGAAAAGGAATATTGGTGTTCTTGTAGAGGCTCTCCAGACACCGAGAAAACATGCTGAATCGGTCACGCATCGTGACGATCACAGCAACTCGTTCAGACAGCTGAATGGCGTCCACGGTCTACTCTCAGACTTTCTTATTAGTCCTTATCGCTCGACACGGAAAGGGCCGCGCCCCAGACTGTTATTCGGGATCCGAGGTCTCTGAAAGAGCCTTTGTCCAGCTCTTTCTGTGAGTTGTGGCGACTTTTCGGTGATAGGGAATAATTACTTTTGCGTAGACTCTTGACGTCTGTTGCAGATGTCTCTACTAATACACCTAACGGCTTTAGAGTGTTTTTGGCCAAAAGGCCAACCATTTCTGGAGATATTGACATGTCGTCCCGGCCCGGCAAGATTCGCGTCGTTCTCATTAAACCCAGTAAATATTCCCGCGAGGGATACGTTGAGCGCTTCCGGCGTGGATTCATGCCGAACAGCACCCTCAAGTACATGGAAAGCCTAACCCTCGAGTATGCTGAGAAGACGGGTGCTGAAATCGAGACTTTCGCCATTGATGAGTACGTTCATCAGGGACTCGAATACCTTGACTTGTTACGAGGGGATGGCTGTAAAACACTGGTCGCTTTGGTCGGGATTCAATCGCATCAATTTCATCGTGCTCTCGATCTCGCTGCACTGGCTCGAAAGGGCGGTGCCCAGGTGGTCCTGGGTGGGCCACATTTGATGACCTGCAAGACCGAGGAAATTCAGAACAGTGGGATCAGTATCTCGCTGGCAGAAGCGGAACTGGTGTGGGGGACGATTCTCGATGATGCAATCGCTGGTGAATTGCAGCCGGTCTATGGTCAGAGACAACGCTGGCAAACCAATCTGGAAGCTCCGGTCCTTCGTGCTCCGTCACCTCGCGAACTGAAACGCTATCTGGTTCCAATGATGGGCGTCTATCCGGCCAGAGGGTGTCCATTCCGCTGCAACTTCTGTTCTGTAATCAAAATCGCCGGCAACCAGATCCGTTCACAGGCACTGGAAACAACGCTCAAGACCCTGCGTATCGCGCGAGATGCAGGGGTCAAGCTCGTCATGTTCACTTCGGACAACTTCAACAAGATTCCGGAAGTGAGAGAGCTGCTTCGCGAAATCATTAAAGAAAAGCTCGGACTTCAGTTCTTCTTGCAATGTGATGTTCAGATCGGAGGACGTGACAGCGACCTCGTGCCCCTGCTGGCACGAGCCGGCTGCTATGAAATCTTCGTGGGCGTCGAATCCTTCTCGCGCAAAGTCCTGCTGCAAGCTAAAAAGTTTCAGAATAAGCCTGAAAAGTACAAAGAGATCATCCGAAACTGCCGTGAGCATGGCATTGCAACCCATTTTTCAAACATCATTGGCTTCCCAGGAGACACAGAAAAGGACGTTCAAGGTCATCTGGACATGCTCCGCTCTTTGAAGCCTTCTCAGGCTTCTTTCTACATCCTGACTCCCATTCCCGGAACCGAACAGTACGATGACTTCTTGAGTCGAGGATTAATTCACGAAACCAACCTGGACCGTTTTGACGGCACCTGCGAGACCTGGCAACACGACCAGATATCGCCGAATCGCCTGCAAGACCTGCTCTACTATTGCTACCGCAAGTTTTATTCACTCAAGGAGCTGCCTGCAAAAAACAGGCTGGGCTGTTTTCCAGATGATCGTCTCGGTGGACTCCCGTCAGCTCTTTTCGCCCGTCTGTGCGCCTGGCGGCGCATGCACCCGATGTCTGGAGGAATCGGCCGCCTGCGAAAAGACCACGTGCGGGACTTCTTAGATCTCAGGAGAAAAACTTTCGATTTCTCACTAGCTCCACTACCGGAAAGTCTGTAGGTGGTCATGAAATTCAACCCTCTATCGAAAATCATGATTCTGTTGCTCCTCCTGGCAGGATGTAGCACCTCGACGGAGTCTGAGGTTTCCCAGGTAGCCGAGCAGCCGCAGCAGCCCCCATTGCTTGTATTCGTCACTGGAGACCACGAGTATTCCTCAGAAAGGACCATGCCCTTACTGGCCTCTGTGATGGAAAGCCGCTATGGATTCCGAACGGAAGTCGTTTCCGCTTATCCTGACGAATACTCCGAAGAGAACATTCCCGGGCTCGACTCCCTGGAGTCGGCTGACCTGGCGATCTTTTTTCTACGCTGGCGCAGACTGCCTGAAGAGCAGATCAAGCATATTGAAGAGTATCTCAATTCGGGACGGCCAATCGTCGGCTTCCGCACAACCACACATGCCTTCCGGTATCCCGAAAGCCACCCTCTAGAAGAGTGGAATGAGTTCGGAGCCCGCTTTCTCGGCGCCCCCTGGATTTACCACTACGGACATGAATCGAGCACTGACGTCTACAAGCACTCAGAAGCCCAGGGCCACCCCATTCTAGACGGTGTCGCCGGTCAGTTTCATGTCCGTTCATGGCTTTACCATGTCTTGCCTGACTATCCTCCTGCTTCCGCGACGGTATTGATGATGGGGAAGTCGGTCGGACCAAGCGGTCGCTCAGAACGGGTCGACAATCCGGTTGCCTGGACCTTCCAGACTCCGGCTGGAGGTCGAGTTTTCACCACCACAATGGGCCACCCGGAAGACTTTGCCGTGGAACCATTTCAGCGTCTGGTAGTGAACGGTATCCACTGGGCAGTCGGACAGCCGATACCCACCACCTGGGAAGGCCCTCTCGACATTAACGTCCCTTACGAGAAGGAAACCGCAAACCAGAGCAACCGATAACAAGGTGCAAATCGCCCGAGCCTGATCTTGATGGGAAAGTGGTTGTGCTACCCCAATCTTGACTCCAGATAGAGTGCCTTGTAACGTACAGCTCACCATCATGAGAATGCCGGCAGGAGTACTACCAGCAGTATGATCGTTAGCTCTCTTCAGCGTGAGATGATTTTCAGTGAACTGGAGGACGTAGTCGGAGCCGACCACGTCTCCACTCGCCAAGTGGATCAACTCATTTATTCAACCGACTGGTCGTGGATGCCCCAGATGTGGCTGGATCGTGGTTTGATTCCGGCTCGAGCTGATTTCATCGTCCATCCAGGCTCGGTTGAAGAAATCTCGGAACTCCTCAAGATCGCCAACGCCTATCGGCTCCCCATCGTGCCCTGGGGAGGAGGTTCGGGTACCCAGGGAGGAGCCATTCCGACATACGGCGGAATCATCATCGATCTGAAGAGACTCAACAAGATTCTCGAGGTCAATGAAGAATCGCTTTATGTCTGTGCCCAGGCCGGCATTAATGGAACGCAACTGGAATGGGCTCTAAATGAGAAGAATCTCACCCTTCCCCATTATCCCGCTTCTGCAAACTGCGCCACACTAGGGGGTTACCTGGCACCACGCGGGTCGGGAACTATCAGTACGAAATATGGAAAGGCCGAAGATCTGGTTATGAGCATGCAGGTCGTGTTGCCGGATGGCCGGATCATTCGCACCCCCGGAGTTCCGAATCACGCCTCCGGCCCCGACTTCATGCGAATATTTCTGGGCTCGGAAGGGACCTTCGGCATCATCAGCGAAGCCACCATGCGGATCGTGCCGCTTCCCGAAACGCGCCTCTTTCGAGCAGTCCTTTTCAAAAGTATAGGTGACGGAATCGAGGCCGGCAGGCGCATGATGGTCGACCGACTGGAACCACTGGTCATCCGAATGTACGATCCCTCCTCCACCGCTTCGCTCGTCAAAAAGGTTCTGGGTTACGAGCTGGAAGGTGCTTACATGATCATCGGCTTTGACGGTTGGGAGGAGATAGCGGCGGCCCAGGAGAAACGAGCCATGCTCATCTGCGAAGCGCTCGGAGCCAAAGACCTGGGACGAGAGCCCGGCGAGCGCTGGTGGAATCACCGATACGATTTCTATTATCCGCCTCTGGGACTACATCTTCCGCAGATGTACGGGACAATTGAAACAGTTACCACATTTTCAAAGCTCGAAGATCTCTACTGGGCCAAAAAGAAGGCCATCGAGTCTCATTTCGGTGAGATCGGCATTCGTTACATCGGCCACTTTTCGCACTGGTTTCCCTGGGGAGCCAGCCTGTATGACCGTTTCATCCTCGAGGAAACACCCGAAGATCCGAAAGAAGCCCTCCACCTGCACAATCGCATTTGGACGGTGGCAGTCCGTACCTCGCTGGAAAATGAGGGGATGATCAATGAGCACCACGGTGTCGGACTAAAACTCAGCCGCTACATGCGAGCTCAGTATGGGCCGGCCTGGCATTTGCTGGCTTCCATCAAGGAGGCGCTGGATCCGAACGGAATAATGAATCCGGGGAAGGTGGGGTTTGGAGTACAGTCGAATGGGTGATCGTCACGCACCGAAACCCGCTTTCATTGAGAACCCGCTACAAGTGGTGGAATACTGCCGCTACTGCTTGATGTGCAGACATGTGTGTCCGGTCGGGCATGTCACGCACAATGAAACTCTCACCCCGCACGGCTGGGCCCTGATGATCGCTTCCGCGCAACGGAATCTGTTGGAATGGAATCCTGAGGCGGTCGACGCCCTTTATAAATGTGCTGATTGCGGGCTGTGCCGAACTCACTGCGCGACCGACCAACCGCTCCCGACCGGTATTGCGGGTGCTCGGGCCGCTGTGGTGGAAGAAGGACTGGCTCCAGAGTCGGTTATGGCATTGAAAGAGGCGCTGGAACGATGGGCTAATCCGTTCCAGAGAGCAACTCCGGAGAGCCCGATCAAAACCGGTGAAGACGCAATTCTGGTGGGAGATGCGGCTTATTTCCGCACTCCTCAAACCCTGGATGCTGCAATGCAGCTGCTGGCTGCAACGGGTGTCGAACCAATTCAGCTCGCCCGCGGACGCAACCTGGGCCTGCTTCCCTCCTCGCTCGGCCTCTCCGAGCTGGCCGCTGAACTCGCCTCGCAAACGATTGAGGAGATCAAGAGCACCGGATGCAGGAGGCTTTTTCTCCTCACCCCGGGAGATATTTATACGGTCACGCGCCTCTATCCAGAGCGTCTCAATCTCGGGTTACCTGACCATCTCGAAGTCATTGACTTGGCAGCTTACCTGGAACGATCTCAAGAGAATGGGCTCCTCCGCTTCGAGAAGATCCGTGGTGAAGGTCCGTATGCCTATCATGACCCAGAGCACGGGGCGAGGATCAAACGAAACCACTCTGCCCCACGAAAGCTATTGCGAAGTCTCTTCGAGGCGGCTCGCGAAGTCTCTTTTTTCTGGCGTGAGGATCGTGCCCATCCCACCGGAGTCGTGGGAGGACTGAACTGGGTCCAGCCTGATTTGGCTCGTGACCTGACGGAGGCCCGACTACAAGAAGCGATCGATGCAGGAGCTCGGTTTTTGTTCACTGAAGACCCGCTCGCGCTGGAGGCCCTTCGTGCTCAGGCTGACGGCCGAATCGAGGTGTCTGGACTTTACGAAACAATGGCTGCTCACCTGGAATGAGCAAGTCATCTTGTCAGTATATGGGGAGTAATAGGAGGTAAACGTGCAAGTTTCGATGCATAACTGGATGAGAGCAGAGCCGATTGAAACCACCATTCGACGTCTCGCCCGGTATGGATACGATTCCATCGAGATTAGCGGTGAGCCCGAGAAGTACGACACTCGTGAAGTGCGGAAATTGCTGAAAGACCAAGGATTGAAGTGCTGGGGATCGGTGACCCTAATGCTTGCAGACCGTGACCTTCTGGCCAGGGATGAGCAGCAGCGTCAAAAGTCTGTCCAATATGTGAAAGATTGCATTACCATGGTCAAGGAACTGGGGGGGGTCGAGATCACCATCGTTCCATCCACGGTCGGGAAAATTCAACCTCAGGCCGATCCTGACGAAGAATGGCAATGGGCAATCGACAGCTTGAAGCAGTGCTACGAGCACGGGCAAAAGGAGGGAGTGCGATTGGCTCTCGAACCTCTGAACCGATTCGAGACCTACTTTCTCAACCGGCATGATCAGGCCCTACTGCTGGCGCAAGAAGTGGGCGATGAATGCGGCGTCTGCCTCGACGCGTTCCATATCAACATCGAAGAGGCGGATCCTTTTCAGGCAATCCTCAAAACCGGTGATCGTCTGGTCGACTTCCATGTGGCCGACACAAACCGAATGGCGTGTGGACAGGGACACTGGGATTGGGAAAAACTGATCAACACTCTCAAGCAGATCGGATACGACGGCGCCCTCACTGTTGAATTCGTGGCTCCCGTTGATCGGACTCCCGCTAACCCTTACAAGAATGCTCTTGAAACCGGTGAGGTCGAACTGACGCCTGAAGAATTAAAGTTCATCGAAGACCATGGCAGCAGCACATTGTCCGATGAGTTCTACAGCTGGTTGGTCGAGGAAAGCATCAAGACACTAAAGAAGTACATGTAACCCCCTGACCGCCCGCGATTAAATCCTTGAGAACCAAGATGGAAAAGACCGTTGCGATATTCGGTACTCTGGACACTAAAGGTCCCGAAATCGCCTATTTGAGGGACCGCTTGAAAGCCCTGGGCGTCGGCACTACGGTGATCGATTTCGGTATCCTGGGCGAACCACTGGGCATTATTCCTGACATCACCAATGCGGAAGTTGCCCGGGCGGCCGGAACCGACATTGAGAGCTTGCGCAACGCAGGCAGCCGCGGCAAGGCGGTCCATGGGATGCGGGCAGGTATCCGAAACATCGCATTAGAGCTCTTTGCAGAAGGAAAGCTCGACGCCGTTACCTCTCTGGGCGGAGCGGAAGGAGCCGTGATGGCAGCCACCGCCATGAAGGCGTTGCCGGTCGGGATACCCAAAGTACTCGTGACGCCGATCGCCTCGGGACACCGCCGCTTCGGACCTCTGGTGGGTACTCGCGACGTCATGGTTGTCCACTCCGTAATCGACATCTTGGGACTCAATCCGATCAGCACGACAATCTACGACAACGTTGCCGCAGCCTTGAAAGGGATGCTCGAGTATGGCCACTCACTGCCATCGGAGCACTCGGGTCGGCATGTCGCCATTACGATGCTGGGAAACACGACTCGGGCGGTGATGATGATTCGGGATCATCTGGCTCGGGCTGGTCTGGAAGCGGTCATTTTTCATTCTAATGGGGTGGGCGGCCCGGCCATGGAAGAGTTAGCCGAGCAAGGACTGTTTTGCGGAGTCATCGATTTCACGACCGACGAGCTGACCGACGATCTAGTGGGTGGTTTCCACAAAGGCGGTCCCGATCGCCTCATGCGCATCGGCAAACTCGGACTTCCCCAAGTGGTCGTGCCGGGCTGCATCGATTTTTCAGTGCACGGACCCCCCGAACAGGTCCCACCGCAGCTGAGAAATCGTCCGTTCTACGATCATAATCCTGAATTTACGCTGATCCGTACTTCAAAGCACGAGATGGGCATGCTGGGAAAGATGTTTGCGGAGCGGCTGAACCAGGCAAAAGGACCGGTCGAAGTCCTGGTACCCACCAGGGGTCTGTCAATTCCCAACGTGCCCGGCGGTCCATTCTGGGATCCTGAGGCCGATCAGGAATTCCTCAACCATCTTCGCGAGAGCATTCGAGAAAATATCCCGGTTTTGGACTATCCAGAGCATATCAACAGCGAGAACTTTGCCGAAACGGTTGCCAAACGTTTTCTGGCTCTTTTGAATGGAAAGGATGTCTCATGACGGTACCGATTGATCTTCCGACTTACAATATGGCCGAACTGGCCTATCCCGACATCCAGGCCTACCTGGAGAAATGCGACCTGATCATGATTCCAATGGCCAGTACAGAGCAACATGGACCGCACCTTCCTCTCTGTACCGATACCGTGACTGCACTCGAAATTGCTAGCCGCGTCGCTGAGATCAATCACATGCTCTATACGCCCGTAATCTGGACCGGCTATTCTCCGCAACATATGGCCGGGCCGGGCGAGGGTCGCGGCACCATCACCATCCGTTCCTCAACACTGAATGCCTTGCTTTACGATGTGGCCCGCAGCCTCATCCACCATGGCTTCAACAAACTGGTCTTCGTGAATGGGCATGGTTCGAATGTGAAAGTGATCGATCCCTTGCTGCGCAAGATTCGCTATGATACGGGCGCCCTGGTCGGATTCTGTAAGCCTTACATGGAGCGGTATGTTGGTTTGCTGGAAGGTCTTATGGAGAATCCACCGGATGAAACACCCGGCTGGCATGCCAGCGAACTGGAAACCTCACAAATGCTGGCCCACAACGAGAAGATTGTGCGCATGGATCGGGCCGTTAAGACAGCCACTCATATTCCTCGCTGGCTGCCTGACTCCTTTGGAAAGAAGGATGGCGCACCTGATATTCAATTCAAGGGATACTCTT
>DATGOF010000397.1:0-5872 GCA_035306285.1 Acidobacteriota bacterium
CGAAAGTCAATCGGTGTGGCCTGCCAATCTACGGTTAGGGGAGTGCACAAATCAGTCGCCGATTCTAAGCCTTGCAGGAACGGCCTTCCTGCGAGTTCTTAACGACCAGCACGAGAATGCCGGCCAGCCGCGACAAGCTCAAACTGCCTTGCGATGAAATCTACGGGTTGGACCGGGTCACCAGACCCGTGTCGTACCAGCTGATTGGCGGAATCCCGATACTGAACTATACATTCAATACCTATTCCATCGAGCCTTTCTTTCAGAGCTATGCCGAACTTGGGGTGGTGTACTACCAGGTCTAAAGAAGAATTTTCGTCCACTTCTTCATTCGGAAAGCCATAAGTCAAAAGTACCGGAGGATCATCGGCTGTCACGTAGGTGATCGGAGCCGCCTGTTCGTACAGGCGATAAGCTTCCGGCGAGTCGATCTCCTCGGCACTGATGCCATAAAACGGAAGAAAAAAGTCGTGGCGCTCAAAATTTGGACGAGGAATACCTATCTTTTCGGCAAACCTAGGATCATACGAAGACTGCCCGTTATAAACCGCGACACAGACGAGACGGGTGGATTGGCGGGCAATTGGATCTTCGGAATCGGGAACGGCTAGATCGTCACGAAAAGCCAGCCACATCGACGTGCCGGCGCCCGCAGAACCGCCTGTCGATGCCACAAGGTCGGGGTCTAGATTCCATCTGCTGGCATGATGACGCAGAAACTGCAAAGCCCGCGCGCAATCCAGATAAGCTGCCGGGGCAGGGGCCGAATCGGTCAAACGATAATTCAGCGCAGCCACTGAAAATCCGGCATCCAAGTACGACCGTACCGAACTCACGTTAACGTTCGATTTGTCTCCCCGAAAGAACCCTCCCCCGTGAATAAAAAGAACGAGAGGCGCGGGCTTTTCAGACTCGGCGAGATAGAGGTCCAGTTTATTCCGCTCGTGTGGTCCATAGGTGATGTCACGGTAGGTCGGCTCAAGCTTTGTCGTCAGGTCACCATCTTCGTCTTGAGAAGCCGCCCCACAACTTGCCAGCAAAGCCAATGAAACAAGAAGAAATAAGACAACTAACTTTTGTACGACCACCGATGACCCCTATGCTCACATTTTGGAGACTTTAAGCACGCAAAAGCAAAGCCTCCATCAATCTGTTAAGAGACCGATTCGCGATCTTAATGAAGATCAATCCGATCATGATCTAGCAGTGCGCAATTCTATGTCTTCTTCTCGGGCTGCAAAGCGACACTCCCGACTATCTTTGACCTCGATCTCGTAATAGATGCGGCCGTCTTTCCAAATGCCTTCGACAATCCTTCCCTCCACCTTCCTTCGTCCGCCGTAATAGAGAGGAGCCTTCACCTCATCACCCGGTTTGAATCTAAAAGACATTGGCTTCTCTGACAGGAGCTGCTTGTTCATCTTCATCCTCCTTGCCAGCTGCGTCAGTTAAAGCAGTCTCGGCCGATATCCGCTGGTCGAAAAAATTGGGTTCCAGGCCAAATTGCCTGATTGCACTGACGATCCTCTCCGGTCTTCCCCAATCGCTCCAGTAAAGCTCGCGCATCGGGCTGACCCGAATTCTATGTGTAATATTCATCAGAATATCGCGAGAGAAATCGACGTTTGGCAACTTCTCATAGAGGCTCGCGGGCAGGTGATGATGTTGACCGCTAAATAGCCTGTCCACGTACCTGCGTCGATCGGTGAATACATTTTCCAATTGGTCAGTGAGTGAGGGCACACAGAGCCGTCCGAATAACCAGAGGCTATTAGCTCTCACAGCCACAATCATGGTATTCCAAAAGCATCGAGCGTTTCTAAAAAGCTCCGCACATCTCTCCCGTGAGGGTTTCTCATGAAAGGCCGTTGCCTTCCACAATTCGCCTCCTCCGACATCAGCCGATTCAGGCGAGGTGGCGACGGTAATCCATCCGTAATCAGGTTCCACAGATACAGCCTGGGCTCCAAGAAGTACTGCACAATTATCGAGCACGCCGGTCGAGTTCACAAGGTTACGTAACTGGGCGACAAAGCGAGCTTCGGGGTAAACAAAGTGATCGGATGGAAAAATGATAACCGTCGCATTCTTATCTCTTGATCGAATATATTCGTTTGCCAGTAGTACTGCGGTACCCGTACCTTTGCCCTCGGGTTGTTCGAGAACCACTCCGGGCGGATCTTCTCTGAGGAAGCGGCTGTGCTCGCTGTTCAGTACAGTGACAATTCGTTCCCTGTCGGTCAACAATATCGCCCTTTGCAGAGTGTGCTCCAGCATCGACCGTTTGCCAGAAAAGGCACAGAATTGCTTTGGATAGGGATATCCGAACCATTGCTCGGTAGAAGATCTCAGGCGCTCTCCTTGTCCGCCAGCAAGAACGATAGCCCAGGGTTGGAAAGCCATCTTGCCCCTTCCTCCTTAAATTGCTGACGTGACATGTCAGCCGCGTGCCGGGGAAAAGTATGAAGAGGCCCCTTCCACCCTCTCATCCATTTAAGCTCTGATATACAGAGAATTGAGTGGTAACCGAGAAACGTGTTTCTGCCCGTGAAACCCCAGCGATTGTCTGCTCTTGTGTTTCATTCTATTTTGCGTCCGAAGGGGTGTCAAACGAGACAAGAAAGGCTGTCGAAAGGAATCTCCTGGCTGATGCGGAAGCCTGGATGATCGGGCTCAAATTGCCCCATTATGGAGAGAAAAGCTTTCTAGCTGCGGCCAAAGACCACTCCAGAATTGCTCGACCCAGGCGACAAGACATTGGCCGCTAATCGTATGTCTCCGGTAGACACCCTTCCTACGGGGTCAGCTCTTTATGCCGGTTTTAAAACCGGGGAAGTTATTTTGTGATCTGTCCACCCGGACACCGTTCTCCAGATTTTGTAGAAGGCGATGCAGTATTTTTCGCGAGTCAAAGAACTCTTGAGCAATTCTTCGAGCGGCCCCGCGGTGAAGGTCATAGTCCTTCTCAACTCGAGCTACGGCGTCTGCAGCTTCTTCGACTGTCGAAAAGGCGAAAAGCCCCTTTCCGACGGGTAGGTGACGGCTGAACCCAGTATCCTGTGTTATCACTGGCTTGCCAGAAGCCAGGTAAGCAGCGCTGCGTTCGCTAAACCGCCCGGAACGAGAGAGGACATATCCGCTCTTGGCTACAGAGAACTCGGCCCTGGATTGCCTGATAAACTCCTGGTATCGGGTAGGCGTAGAAGAAACCTTTCGAGGGTCAAGTAGTCTCCATCCGCTTTCCTTCAAAGCGAGAAGATCGCCTTGCTCATTGGGATGAATTGCTAGGGCCGGTGAGAAAAGTTGCCCTGTCAGGCGCGGCAGTTCCATAAACTCACGCCAGGCATGGGCTTTCTGGCCATACACTGCACCATTGTTACGCATGGACCCGTTACTTCTCCAATTACCGACAGTCGTATACGAGTCATGATGGATATCTTCGCTAACCGACCAGCGGCTGAGGACTACGGGCTGCAAGGTTGGAATCCAAGTCTTTCCGCAGAGTGGCACGGTACAATCAGCCTGGCCAATTGAGCCACCGACGGTTACGAATCGATTATGCCCCTTGAAATGCGTATCAACCCCCTGCTCCTCAGCCCACAGCTGGGTGAACCCCGGATGGAGGTCGAGGTAAGCCCGCAGCGGTATCTTCTCGAGGAGAGAATCATCTCTCAACGCACCGGATACATTGAGAAGGAGATCGGCTCTGGAGACCAGCAAACGCAGAGCTTCATACCGAAGACCGACCGTTTCCTTCGTCCCGGTAAGTAGGAGGGCTGATTTGCCAAACAATCCAAAGTCACGATTTACCTCTCTGAAATACCTGGCATTTTCAGACGCCTCTAGGCTTGATCCGCAAGGCCTAATGCTAGAAGGAGAAATGGGGTCAACAAAGAACACCTGATGGCCCATTTCGTCAAGTCCAAGAAGGTACTGTAAGATGGCCCAGGTGGCGCCACCTTGAAACGGGATTCTGGAAACCATCCCGCTCACCACAATCACCAGTCTGGAACTGAAGTTGCTCTGCTTGTAGTCCATTTTTATTCCCCAGAGTCCGCTCTTCTTTCCTGGTCCCCGATTTGACGCCGCCAAGTTCGGTTATTGCCTTCTGACCATACAAAAAGAGCTACAAACGTATTCCAGTCCGCTCCAGCAACCTCTCAGCACTCTTCCGGCGTTGAAATATAATCTCCTACCCCGCCGATTGCTACGGTCTAGACTGCTAGACGCCACCGAAGAAGCGAAGTACGCTGCTTCCAGGGTGCTTCGACTCTAACAAGATGTATTTGGAAACCCAGATCGCGCAAGCAGGCAGGAGGGGTTGTGAGGAGGCAGAGGCGTTGCTACCGCTATACCTCCTCATATTGGAATCCGAAACTACAGTTTCTCTAGTCTCATACTCGCTCTCTACTCTATACGATCGAGACGAACCTTCTAGTCGCAAACGGTATTCGCCTGCGGGAGGGGAATTATGGGCGAAGTCATGCACTATCAAAGTGAACACCTCTTAGAACATTCGAACAAAAGAACCCGAACTTAGCCCCCTGAATACCAACAGGAACAAGCGTTTCATTCGGCCAAACTCTTCTTTGGGGCTCCAAGCATGTTAAAGATTCCGTCCATCAGCAATTAGACGCCGAACGATTTTCCGGAAAACAAGCTCATACTAAGGTTTACTTGATCCCACGTATTAGACCACAAAGCAACACGTATACCAATGAGTGGAAAAGCCTACAAGTTCGCGGTTCTCGATCTAGATGGTGCCGCGTAAACGAGCCAGAGACCGGTGGAAAAGGGAAAAATTACCCGGGAATGACTCCTTTTGCTCTCCGGGTAGGGAAATTTGCCCGCCTTGACCCGGCAACAAACAACGAATTTCCCTCGGATCACGGAAATCGCGAAACAGCGTCGCCGCAAATGTGAAAGGCCCTACTGCTGGGCTAGGCAATGAAAAAGAGAAATGGGAACAAATCGTAGTGCGGCACGTACTCCCGACGAAACGAGCAGCACACGAGGAAACGGACACCTTCCTTTAGAATGCCCAAGTGAGTGACACCGAAGGTGTGGCCAATCTATTCCTGTGTCTTAGAGATTAAGAGCCTGTAAAGCCTGCTCAAACTCTTTGGGCCGAACATAGATGATGTAGCCGAACGAGCCGGTTCCATCCGTGACCCCGGTTGAAGCGTATACATTAACGTTTGCTTCAAAGAGTTGACTATGGATCTTAGCCAGTGCCCCCAGCTCATCATCACCCTGGACAAGCAGAGCCGGATGCGGCCCATCCAAAATCAGCCCGCCGCGCCGTCCCTCTCTCTGCAGCTTATCGGGCTCTTCTGGGAAAAGTGTCAGTTGAGTAAGATTGGGACCAACAGGAACAGCGGTAAAAGCCAATAGATTCACTCCAAGATGGGCCAGATTATTTAGAAGCTGGTAAGCTGCACCGGGTTCGTCTCGAACCGTGGTGTAGAAGTACTCGACGCGTTGGATTCTAAATGTATTTTGCTTCAACTGCTTTCCTTATCCTATCTCCTATTTTAATCCGAGCTGACGGACAAAGGCAGGGATTCTTCTAGTTCAGAGCAAAGAACGTATAGGGCCCCCATCCCTATGTGGGGCCGGCCCCATTTGGCCATTCGTATTAGCCTCCCACTTGGCCCCTGTGCTTTTGCGAAATGATTTTTTGCTTTGCTGACGGTGCGCAAGTAGGGGCGTGTAGGAGCAGGCCTCTGCTGACGCGCTGCAGAGGCGAAAAGGAGGTGCCGTTGGGAGTGGCCGTTGGAGGAGACGGCAAATGGGGATAGGCCCCTAGAAGCATGCCTCTTTTGAATCAATCAGCGGATCCAGATGGCAGGTGGAGACACCCTCCCGATTG
>DATGOF010000398.1:0-2208 GCA_035306285.1 Acidobacteriota bacterium
AGCCAGGCGCTCGCGATTCCCTGCGGTCCGTAAAGCACGACTAGCATGATCCCCGTTACCAGCGTTGGGATCGCAAACGGTAGATCAACCAGGGCATTGAGCAGACGGCGTCCCGGAAATTCAAAGCGCACAAGAACATAGGCTGTCAGCGTACCCATGACAGTATTGATCACGCAGGTAATAGTGGAGACCAATAAGGTCAGCTTCAGTGCCTCCCAGGCGATCGGGCTCGCCAATTCGTGCAGGAATGCCACTGGACCCGCCTGAAAGGCCGTTTTCACAATCGCCGTCAGGGGCAGGACGATCATCATGGCCAAATAACTGATCGCCACAAAGCGGATTCCCCAAGTACCCCAGGGCCTGGGTACTAAAACCGGGCTAATTGGCTGTTGTAGCTGTGGATCGAGAGCCCTGGCAGTCATTGCGACATCCCCCGCTTCTCGGATATCTGGGTGTAGATCCCATCGGGACCAAATAGATCGGGGACTGCTCTTTCCCAGCCTCCCAAGAACTCGATCTTCCAGAGGTCCATTACAGGCGGGTATTGATCCCGGACCTCTTCCGCCACGTCAGGATCCACCGGTCTCAGACCAAACTGAGCGTAAGCCTGTTGTGCTTCTTTGCTCCAAAGAAAATCCAGAAAGGCTTCGGCGACAGGTCGAACACCATGTGCGTCTACGTGCTTATCAATCAGGGCGACGGGATTCTCGATCAGAATGGTCGACTGAGGGATAACGTATTCATAGGTCTGTCCGCTTTGCTGCCCTACCAGAACTTCATTTTCGTAGGTGAGCGCAACGTCGCCGACACCGCGTTCAAAGTTGGTGATCGATTCCCGCGCGCCTTTATCCATAATGGTTACGTTTCGAAATACTTTGGACAGGAAATCCCGAGCTGCCGTGTGATCTCTTTCTGGTACTCCCGCGACAAACCCTCGTAGAGCTGCGCCATAGACCGCGCTTATGTTCCACATAGCACCTCCGGAGGTCTTCGGATCGGGTGTCAAAATGTTTAGTCCAGGCCGGGTCAAATCGGCCCAATCCTGAATTTTCAGGGGATTGCCCGGCCGAACAGCGATTACGACGATGGAGGTACTCACCATTCCGCCGCGGCTGCGGGATTTCCAGTCGTGGGTGATCAGTCCGGCCCGGGCGATTCGATCGATGTCTGCCTCCAGAGACAGGGCAGCGATGTCGGCTTCAAAACCACCAACGATTGCGCGGGATTGGGCGCCGCTTCCGAGATAGGACTCCTGGAATCGCACGTGTTGTCCTGTTTTCTCTTTCCAATGCGCTTGAAACGCTGGGATGATGACCTTGCTGTAAACCTCACGAGGAGTGGTATAGGCACCAAGTGTTAAGACGACTTCTTCGGAGTTGCTCGATCTCCCGCACCCGACAGAAAGGCCCAGAGTTATCACTAAAATGAAGATGGCAACAATGCCTCTAACCGTCATTCATTTCTCCTCTAAACTCCTAGTGATATACTAGTAGTTTGGGGCAAAAAAATACGATTTGGGTCTGCTATTTCTGCATCTGGACGAGCTGTTCAGGCAGCCCTTGATAGCTGAGATCGGCGATAGTCGTTTGATCCAGGACCCCAAGAATTGCCGCGCGGGTTCGGCTCCATAGCAGTTTCAATCCACAAAACAATTCAAACTCACACGGGATATAGTTGGAGACACTGACACAGCCGATCGGGGCAATGGGTCCATCAAGGACGCGAATCACTTCTCCTGCGGTGATCAAACTGGCCGGTCTGGCCAATCGATATCCACCACGAACTCCCAGGTGGCTTTCTACCAGGCCGGCATCCTTGAGTGTCTTGAGAATCTGCTCGAGATACTTGACCGGAACACGCCAACTCGTCGCGATCTCGTGCGCCGAAACCGGCTCGGGATCGTCGCGACTCGCCAGATAAATCAGCGCCCGCAGTCCATATTCGCTCTTGGTTGAAACGTTCATCAATACCTAGTTTTATAGTAGGAGTTTAAGAGGGTCGATGATCGGAGTCAAGCAAAAGTTTAAAGATCGTGAGCGAGCGGAAGATAAGGACGCAACCGGTAATCCTTCAAACCCACGACCACTGGGTCGCCTGGGGATAGCTCGATTTCATCTGCTTCCCACTTGTTCCGGCTGACGGTGAGAAAAAGTTCGGTCACAAAGGTGTCGTCCACTGCGACCAGCTTACCGGAAGCCGATTCGCCCA
>DATGOF010000399.1:0-7200 GCA_035306285.1 Acidobacteriota bacterium
ACAGCCATTCCGCTAGGTGGTAATGCGCTGCTGATCGGCAATCTCGAGCTTCGCTTTCCCATCATAGGGTTTCTTGGAGGAGCGTTGTTTTACGACATAGGCAACGTGTTTGATTCAATCACACGCCTGGGGCGTGCTGGATTTAGCAATGCCGTTGGTTTTGGTCTTTCGATTTCCACGCCTGTGGGACCCATTCGCCTGGATTTGGCATACAATCCTGATCCGCCAGATGTCGCCGGTTTCAAACGATGGCTGTTCCACGTCAACCTGGGGCAACCGTTCTGATGAGTCGATCTGCAGTGGAGATTCACAGGTTATTCCCGATGTTAATGCTGATCTCGGTGGTCGCGGTTAACAGCTGGGCGTTCCCGGCAGGCCAGAGTACTGTGGATCAGGTGGCTGCTGTGATCGACCAGGATGTCGTCACTTTGTCCCAGCTGGAGTGGCTGATCCGTTACCGAGGCTTTCAGGTGCCCGATGATCCGCAGGAACGAAGAAACTTCTATCTCGAGAACCTCAACCGCCTGCTGGAACAGAAACTGATCGCCCGGGAAGCAGAACAAACTCCGTTCATTCAGATAACCGGACAAGATATCGACGAATTTATTGACCGTTATCGGCAACGATTCGAATCAGAGGAAGCCTTCGAAGCGAATTTGAACCGAATGGGGATGACACTTTCTGACCTGAGGGCACTGGTGCGCCGGCAGATCGCGGTCAACCGATTCGTCGAGCTCAGGTTCGAACCCTTCATCATTGTTCTTCCCAACGAGATTCGCGAGTATTATGAACAACAGTATGTTCCTCAATTGAAGGGAAATGATCAGATCATTCCCGATCTGCAGCTCGTGGAAGAGATGATTCGTCAGATCCTGGTGTTGGAAAAGACCAACCAGGAACTTGACCGTTGGATTGCCAATACACGCAGTAAGACGAGAATCGAGATTCTCCTCTATCGGGAGTCGTCCCATTCACCCAACCTTCCCAGCGAACTCCGGGAAGACGTTGAAATTCAAAGGCTGCGGTTTAAAGCGCCTGCTTCGAATCGACAATAAGTGTAACGGGGCCACGGTTGGTCAGGGTGACGTCCATCAACGCCTGAAACTCTCCGCTTTCGACCTTCAATCCCCGACTGCGCAACGACTCGATAAGCGCCTCATAAAGAGGACGGGCTGCTTCCGGTCTGGCAGCCCTTGAAAAACTGGGACGGTTTCCTTTACGTGTGTCTCCCATCAGGGTGAACTGTGAAATGACCAGGATGTCGGCCCCAAGGTCTTGAACAGAAAGGTTCATCTTCCCGGTTTCGTCTTCGAATATACGAAGCTGGAGAATCTTCCGCGCCAGAAAATCGAGATCGGTGTGGTCATCGCCCTCTTCGACCGCCACAAAAACAAGCAATCCTTCTCCGATTTTGCCGATTGTCTTGCCCTCAACTTCGACTCTGGCCTGCGCCACTCTTTGAACAACAGCGCGCACTTCTGCCCCCTTGATATACCGAGTGGTTTCAACTGATCTCCGAATCAGGGGTAATTACACTTCCCCTGGTCCCTGACTGGCGATTTCTGGCCGCTTACCCCGCTATGACCGATTCCCCGGGGTCAGTGGATAATCGGATCCACTCCCTGACCCCATCGTTCTCTCAAGATTCGGTCGAATCTGGGCAACAAGACGAGGTCGAAAGTCCCCCCTTTATCGGGAAACATATGAAGGACAGCTCGCCTGAGATTCTCGACCATTTGGCGCGACTCGCTCAGACTCAGGGAAGAATCCTGATAGAGAACGCCGGTGGTCAAATCGACCAGAAATCGCAGGCGGCGCATTTTCTTTTTCTCTTCCTCGACGAGTCGCTTGTGCTCCTCATCAGAATGCACTTTTTCTTTCACAGTGTTTACTTTACCAGATTTTGACCTACCAGAGTCCACGACAGGGTATCACTCGAGTGATATTTCTTCACCTTTTTTCCACTTTTCTCCTTGACTCTTCACCTTATATTCACCATACTATTCTCAAATGTTGGCGTTAACGAGAAGACAACGAGAGATTCTGGAGTTTCTTCGCAGCTATTTGGACGAGCACGGCTACTCACCGACACTGGAAGAAATTGCCGAACATTTTGGTCTCGCCTCGCTAAACGGTGTCTACAAGCATCTCCAGCTGCTGGAAGAACGCGGAGCCATCAGACGCTTATCTAACCGCGCTCGTTCGATTCAGGTGATCGACGAACATCAGGGCGGTGAGCCAACTCTTCCTTTACTTGGCAGAGTTGCCGCCGGAAAGCCGATCGAAGCCGTTTCCAACCCGGAGGAAATCCCCGTGCCTCACACTTTTTTGACGGGGAAGAACAACTTCGTGCTTCAGGTCTCAGGCGATTCCATGATCGAAGAGCAGATTCGCGACGGGGATTTCGTCATTGTAGAAAAGCGCGAGTGGGCGGAGAACGGTGAATTAGTGGTGGCTTTGATCGACAACGAAGAAACCACACTCAAGAAATTCTATAGAGAAGGACGAACGATTCGACTACAGCCTGCGAATGCACTTCTCTCTCCGATTTACGTGGATGAAGAGAAAGTGCGTATTCAAGGAGTGGTCGTCGGACTGATTCGACGTTACAAACCATAAGGAGCGAGCATGCGTTACAAGATTCGGGTTGCTGGAAAGATCTTTGAAGGAACCAATCTGAAGATTCTGCTCAAGAGGGCGGTAGAAGCGAGGAAAGCGACATTCCAACCGTCTTCACAGGTTAGCCCAAGGTTACAGTACCGAACCCGACGAGCAAACGTTTAGCGGGTCTACGTAGTCAAACCGTTGAAATAACGTCATTTAGGGTCGCACAAAGCTTGTGCAAAGCGGAGTGGTTCCAGTGCTGGCACGGGTCCCCGCCGCTGTTCACATGATTTTCCACGGGCTTTTCCACAAGATTGTGGAAGGCACCCGTGGAGCGCTATCCGTGGGATGTATGAGCGACCTTCGGAGCGAGCTCCAGACTGTGAAGTTTGACCGTAGCGACAATTTCCACAGGCGAACAAAGATGCCCCTCTCCATGAACCGGTCAGGCTGTCTCCGCGAGTGCTTCGTTTCGGTAGGACCTCCACTTCGTCCAGTTAGACATGGACCTTGGGCTGTCGCTCATCTGAACATGACACATCCAACTATCGTCCGCTTGGGAAAGGGACGCCCCCGCCGCTGCCCGCTTAGACTGGGGACGCCCCACGTCCTTTGCTTGGACTGAGCATGTCCCGTTGCCTCCGAGGACACCTGTTCTACCCAGAACCGTTCAAGGGAGATTCCTTTACACCGGAGGCCTGGTTGGCCGTGAACTGATCCTCGGGCGAAGCGCGCCTGCGGCAACCCTGTTCTAAGCTTCTTCAGCTTTCCTCGTGCCAATGCTGGAACTCGTCCACGTTTCCTGTTTTTGCTATTCTAAATGAGCCATTTCCAGGAAGAATGTTGTGCTTACGGATGTCGCGATCAGAAAACCTGAGATGCCGTCCCAAAAAGCCTGAACAAGTTTGCAACTTTTGCATCGAGTTCCTATCACTCTAATTGAAAGACGAAACGCAAAAACGTGAGCCAAGAAAAAGCGATGCTTCCTCGAACCTGCCCGCTTCCCGTTTAAGGGAGCTGGTTGGGCGTGCACAGGAAGGAGATCTGGATGCCTTTCAGGAACTTTACAGTTTCTATGGGCGAAAGATTCTGAACTATCTGTATCGCATGACGGGTTCCAGGGAAGAGGCCGAAGATTTGGCGCAGGATACATTCATTCTGGCGTTTCGCAACCTTGGATCGCTAAAGCATCCAGAGAGGTTTCAAAGCTGGTTGTTTAGGATTGCTCAGAACAATGTTTATCAAAAGTACAGGGGGAAACGGCCTCAGATTGAATCGATAGACGAAGAAGACTTCAACGAACTATCCGATCTGCAGCGACTTTCAACTCCAAGCAAAGGGCCTGAAGAAGCAGTCCTGTCAGACGAGCTCGAAGCACTCGTCCAACAGGCAATAAGCGAATTGCCCGAGAAGTACCGAACGGTATTTGTTCTATCAGCGATTCAGAAGATGAGTTATCAGCGGATTTCCGAGATTGTCGGACGCTCCCTGGCATCCGTCAAGTCGGATATACATAGAGCACGAGTGGAAGTTAGAGACAAGATTAAAAAATACCTGGGTAAAAATTATGGAATGTCGAAGTTGTAGAGAAGCTTTGACGGCCTACCTGGATGGAGAGCTTGCCTCCAGAGAGCTTCAAGAGGTTGATACACATCTTGCGGGCTGCACAAACTGTCGCGATGAATTGGAGTCTCTGAAGTTCGCCTACGATCTCACAATGCAGCTTCCAGAACTTGATGTGAGTGCCGACCTGTGGGATCGAATCTACACAGGCCTTCTCACGTCGGTGACGACTTCGCCGGATTCCAATAATTTTTCACGAAGGGCCTGGCCGAGGAAATGGATTCCGATTGGAGCCACATTGGCCGGACTTTTGGCTGTCGTGCTGATGCTGGCTCCCGGAACCAACAGCGACCCGGTTGCTGAGCAAAAATTTGCCGAGTTTCTCCGCCAGAGAGAACAAATCTCCATTCACAACCGCCAACTACTTAACAACCTCGACAATCATCATCTTCCTGCCATTAACCCCTTCGTCGAAGCAATTAGTTATCGAAACCAGAACCCCTTCCTTCAGGAGTAAGCTCGAAGATGATTGAAGGCTCTCTGTCGCTTAACGGCTCATCCATACTGACTCACGCAGGTCAGAACCGGGCCCGATATCGCCTCGGGTCGTTCCGCTTGTTCTCGACATTTTCTCTGTTATACCTGCTGCTGTTGCCGATCTCTTTACAGGCCCAGAGCAACTGGGAAGAGGTCCGTGAGATTGCCGGATCTCAGCATGAGATCGTTATGCTTCTCATTGAAAAGAAGGAATTTGCAAAGGTGCCTGCTGCTGCTCGGAAAATCTTTGAGATGCAGTTTCCCGATGAACAACAACATCTCCTGGTCAAAGAAGCTGAGATCTTGACTGACGCGCTCCTGCAACATGACCAGACACAGATCGCCCACCAGGTGATCGAGATGGCCAGAAGGGCGGTAAAAACGAATAAACTTAAAGCCGCGCTCTATCGAGAACAAGCGTATGTGTACAAGAAAGAGGGAAACTCCGACGCAGCGATGGAGTGTTTTCAGAAATCTATCGAGCTGGAGAAATCCGGCTCTTGAACCGGCTGGCTGCGAAGCCTAATGTGGACGGATGAAACGCTCCTCAGTCAATCAGAAAACTCTCCCCTCGACGACGGCCAGCACGAAGGAAAAAACCACCATTTCAGGGCGACCTGTCCGTCTCTTTTATACTCCCAACGACCTACCTGAAAATCTCTACCAGGAGAAACTTTCCGATCCGGGAGAATTTCCATACACGCGTGGAATCCACCGCACGATGTATCGCGGGCGGCTGTGGACGGTGCGTCAGTTCTCCGGCTACGGGTCGGCCAAGGAAACCAACCGCAGATTTCACTTTCTTCTCGAACAGGGCCAATCCGGGCTCTCAGTGGCTTTTGATCTACCCACTTTGATGGGAATCGACTCCGATCATCCGCTGGCAGAAGGAGAAGTCGGCAAGTGCGGAGTGGCAGTCGATTCCTTGCTCGATATGGAACGACTATTTGAAGAGATTGACCTTCAGAAAGTGACAACCTCGATGACCATTAACGCCCCGGCAGCCGTCTTGCTCGCGATGTATCTAGTCGTGGCGGAAAAGCAGAAAGCTGATTTCAAACAACTGGGAGGAACGCTTCAAAACGATATCCTGAAGGAATACATCGCCCAGAAAGAGTGGATCTATCCTCCTCACCCTTCCATGCGGCTGGTCATCGACACGATCGAGTTCTGTACCCATCACCTACCTCGCTATAACCCGATCTCCATCAGCGGCTATCACATTCGTGAAGCCGGGTCGACCGCCGGCCAGGAACTGGCTTTTACTCTGCGCAACGGTATCGAATATGTGGAGTGGTGTCTTAAGCGCGGTCTTGACGTCGATTCCTTTGCGCCTCGCCTGTCATTCTTCTTCAACGCTCACAACGACTTTTTCGAAGAGATCGCAAAATTTAGAGCGGCACGCCGGCTCTGGGCTCATATCATGAGAGATCGCTTTAATGCACGGAACGAGAGATCTTGGAAATGCCGCTTCCACACCCAAACCGCCGGCTGTAGCCTGACTGCACAGCAACCTCTCAATAATGTCATCCGTACAACCATCCAGGCGCTAGCTGGAGTTCTCGGCGGAACCAACTCCCTGCACACCAATGCCTTCGATGAAGCACTGGCTTTACCTACAGAAAGGAGTGCGAGAATTGCGCTTCGAACTCAACAGATCATTGCCAACGAGAGCGGCGTGATCAATACCGTGGACCCCCTGGCAGGCTCTTATTTTGTAGAGGCCCTGACCAACGAGCTGGAGGCTGAGTGTCACAAGTATTTCGACAGAATCGATGCCATGGGCGGCATGGTAGAAGCGATCGAGAAAGGATTTCCTCAACGCGAGATCCAGGATGCTGCGTACCGCTATCAAAAGGCAGTAGAAGAGGGCGAAAAAGTCATTGTCGGTGTCAATACCTGTCAAGCCGATGAGGATGAGCCGATTGAGCTGCTTCAGATCGGCGAGGAAGTTCGCGAACGGCAACGGAGCGAATTGGAAGGTCTCCGCTCGCGTCGAGACAACCACGAGGTCGGAAAGACCCTTGCGGCCCTTCGAGAGACGGCCAAGTCGTCACACAACCTGATGCCCTCCATCATCGCTGCTGTTCGTGCCTATGCAACGCTCGGCGAGATATGCTCGACACTGGAAGAGGTCTTTGGTCGCTACGAAGAGCCGGCCTTGTAAAATCGACGATACACTGTAGCTGAGGTTCTCGAATGAGCAATAAGAAAATTCGTGTTCTCATCGCAAAACCCGGTCTTGACGGCCATGATCGGGGGGCTAAGGTGGTGGCCCGCGCCCTCCGTGATGCCGGAATGGAGGTCATCTATTCGGGATTGCGGCAGTCTCCTGAGCAAATCGTTCAAGCTGCTATCCAGGAAGATGTGGATGCCATCGGATTATCGATCCTCTCCGGGGCCCACATGCATCTGTTCTCCCGGGTTATTGAGTTGTTAGAGCAGAATAAGGCGACTGACATTTTAATTTTTGGCGGCGGAATTATCCCTGATGAA
>DATGOF010000400.1:0-3122 GCA_035306285.1 Acidobacteriota bacterium
CTGACCCTGGAAGCTCGAGAGCGGGATATTTTTGAACTAATCGATGCCATTGCGCGACGAAATGCCGAGTCTTCTCTGAAGATCTTGAACCGTCTCATCAGCTCCGGGACGTCGCCGCAACAGATAATTTCGATGCTATACTGGAATTTTCGAAGACTGCTGGTGGCTCAGGAGAGGTTCAAGAAGGGGGAAGCCCCTTTTCCGGTGATCAATAGCTTAAAGATCTGGACCTATCGCGGGAAAGAGAGGGAAATCGCCCGGTACCCACGTCATCTGCTTGAGCAGGTTCTCTTGAGGCTCAGAGAGACGGATCGATTGTGCAAGACTACAGGAATGAACCCCCGAATCCATCTTGAGCGTGTCGTAATTGACACCTGTCGAGGGGGCTCCGTATAATTCGAGTTTTTCTTTTGAGGAGAGAACAGAATGGCAAATATCCGTTCGGCAGTTAAAAGGATGCGGCAGAACCGCGTTCGCCGACTCAGGAATCGTAGCGCCCGATCGGCGATGCGAACGCAGATAAAGAAATTTCGCAGCTTGGTGGCGGAAAAGAAAGTCGATGAGGCTCGGGAGTTTTTACCTCGAGTCTACTCCGTCATTGATAAAACGGCCCGCAAAGGTGCCATTCATGCGAATACAGCCGCCCGCTACAAGTCTCGTCTGGCCCGAACATTAACTCAGGAGGCATCCTAGTATTACTGTCCAGCGTGAACAAAATCGGGACTTGAGCAAAATAATCTTGCCCGAACGCGGGGCAGAGATCCTCTTTGATGCCCGCGACGAAAATATCCGCCTCCTGGAATCTTTATTTGACGTCCGGATTCATGCTCGCGGTTCGAAAGTAAGTGTCGAAGGGCGTTCAGAAGACGTCGGCAGTATTACCCGCCTTTTACAAGATTTTGCCGACCTGGTCCAAAGAGGTTATCAGTTCAGTAACGGAGAGCTGAAGAATGCCTTTCGGCAGATCGCACAGAAAGGTGCTGACAGCCTCCACGATCTCTTTCCCAGGCGAGTGATTCTAAGAACCCCTGTACGAGAGATCTCGCCCAGAACCCCCAATCAGATTCAATATGTCCGCGCCATAGAGAGGTCAGACCTGGTTTTTGCTATAGGTCCTGCAGGGACAGGTAAGACCTACCTTGCTGTTGCTATGGCGGTCTCACTCCTTTTGAAAAGGTCGGTGCGCAGAATCATTCTGGCTCGTCCGGCCGTGGAAGCCGGCGAGCGATTAGGATTTCTTCCGGGCGACATGCAAGAGAAGGTAAATCCGTACTTACGTCCCCTTTATGATGCATTGCACGACATGTTAGATGCGGAACGTGTGGAACGGATGATCGGCCAGGGAATAATTGAAGTTGCTCCAATCGCTTTCATGAGAGGTCGAACTCTAAGTGATTCTTTCATTATTCTGGACGAAGCGCAGAACTCGACCCATGAGCAGATGAAGATGTTCTTAACTCGAATCGGCATGCATTCAAAGACCGTGGTTACCGGCGACATCACGCAGATCGACCTCCCCCGCGGCGAAAAATCAGGACTGGTGGAGGCCAAGCGAATTCTGGAAGGTATCGAGGGAATCGAAATCTGTCACTTCGATCGCCGTGATGTGGTTCGCCATCGGCTTGTTCAGCTCATTATCGATGCATATGAAAGATCGTGAGCGGCCTGTTCTTTCGATGCTCATAGATTGACGTGAAGTAGGACGGAGTGCCGGCGTCCGAAAAGGATGCAGGGCCGTCAACCTGTCCACCAGTCGCCGAAATGTCGGGAAAGAAGCCCCAACAGACGATTGCCATCATTGGAGTTCCGATGGACCTGGGAGCAGGTCGTCGGGGTGTCGATATGGGACCTTCGGCTATTCGTATCGCCGGTCTGCACGAAAAACTGCGAAGCCTGGGTCTCTCCGTCATAGAGAAAGGTGATCTCAATGTTCGGATTCCCGAGGCCCTTTCGCGCGGAGAGAGAAGACAGGTTTTTCTCGAAGAGATCGCAGCCGTTTGTCGTGAACTATCCCGACAAGTCCGCGAAGCATTGGATCAGGAGTTCATGCCGCTGGTCTTGGGTGGTGATCATTCGTTAGCGGCGGGATCGGTGGCAGGTGCAGCCGCTCACTTTCGTAATGCTGGAAAGAAGATAGGCCTCCTCTGGATCGATGCGCATACCGACATGAATACCCCGGAGACAAGTCCGTCGGGAAACGTTCACGGTATGCCGCTGGCCGCCATTCTTGGACTGGGGCCTGCGGAACTATGTGATTTAGAGGGATTTACGCCAAAGATTGAAGTTGCCAATATCGTGGTAATCGGAACCCGAAGCGTCGACGACGGAGAGCGCCAGAATATCCGCCGGAGTGGACTTCGAGTAGTCACAATGAAGGAGATCGACAAGCGGGGACTGCGCTCTGTCATGGAAGAAGCTTTGGAAATTGTGAATCGCGGGACGGCGGGCTTTCATTGCAGCTTTGACCTGGATGCCGTCGATCCGCAGTCAGCTCCTGGAGTTGGGACACCTGTTCCGGGTGGAATGACCTATCGCGAAAGTCACCTGGCCATGGAAATGGTCCACGACAGCCGCTCATTACTTTCACTCGAGTTTGTCGAAGTAAATCCAGTCCTTGATCAGAGCAACATCACTGGGAGTCTGGCTGTTGAACTGGCCACCTCGGCCCTTGGAAAGAAGATATTGTAATGAAAGCAGTGGTCGTGATTTGTGGTGGACGCTCGGCGGAGCATGAAGTGTCGATTATGTCTGCCAAA
Organism: Acidobacteriota bacterium; assembly: GCA_035306285.1. Lineage (GTDB taxonomy): Bacteria > Acidobacteriota > UBA6911 > RPQK01 > JAPXNP01 > DATGOF01. The sequence continues at coordinate 2,757 of DATGOF010000400.1, forward strand.
ACGGTCGTCACGGAGCTTGCCCGAAAAGGGTTTCCTGTCCAACTAGTCGGCATTGATCTCAGAGGACGTACAATGACACCGGAAGAGCTCACCAACCACTTTCCAGATCTTCCCAAAGGTGTAGAGGTTCCGTCGTGTGTCAGTTGGATCACTCATTTATGTGATCTGTCACCGGAGAGCACCGTGATTTTTCCGGTGTTGCACGGACCTTACGGAGAGGATGGAACGATACAAGGGTTCTTCGAATTGCTCAGGATTCCTTATGTGGGCTCGGGAGTCGGGGCTTCTGCTGTTGGGATGAACAAGATCTACACTAAGCGACTGCTGATTTCGGAAGGCATTCCGGTTCTCCCTTTTACGACGCTG
>DATGOF010000401.1:0-2064 GCA_035306285.1 Acidobacteriota bacterium
AACCGCACCGAACGGGTCATTCGATTAAGAAGGATCTTCTGATATCCAATGCGACTAAGGGCTGTCCGAATCTGGGCAGGGTCGGGCAGCTTCCCTTCGCTTCCGCACTTACGCCATAACTTAACCAACGGCCCGATCGAAATATCGAAAGCACCATCGGTTTTTCGCGAGATCTCGAGCGCCCTCTCAAGCACAAAGAAAAGCTCCCGGCTGACTACACTCGGGCTCTCGTAAGCTGTCCGGCAGAGCTGATTGAGCTCGCTATCTTCCAAGTAGTCACTAAGACTTCCATTCAGTTCTTGAACGCGATCGAGAGCAGCATAGGCGCCCTTTTCTGCGGCTTCAGGGCTGGTAGCGTACACTACGACCCGAAACAACGTGCCCATCTCCAGCCGAGAAAACTCGTACCGCTGTGGGGTGGTCGATGCGAAGGCTGCGGGGACCGTCCCGATCTGTATCAAAACCATCATGGCGAAAGTTCGAACCCACTGCATTGTTCTCATCGAGGGCATCATCGACAGCTGCTCCCGACGATGGGCGGACGTTGTTGCTGTCGATACCAGGATGTTGTGGCCGGGACGACACCTTGATGGAGTAGAGTCGCTCCCGCCAGGGCAAACTTCGAGGATGAGCGGTTGAGCAAACGGGTCACCACGTGGAGCCTCGACCAGTATGGGTGCGGTCACAAATGTTCGGCAAGAATTGGGGATGAGTGAACCGCTTCCTCTTCTTGCGACCCATACCTGTCTATTGTATCAGCCGTCGAAATTTTGTCCCGGCGAAAAATGTTAGCCGCGACTTCCACGTGGATAACTGAACATGGCTCGCTGAACCTTTCCATTGAACCTTGAGCCGTTTCTGTTTACCATCTGAAGCTTCACGACAACTAAGGACGTGTCCATGATCAATGCCAAAGAGATTGTCACCGAAGCTCAGCTGGAAGACCTTCTCTCTGAACCTTATCCTGAGGATGTCGAACTCGCTCGCCAGCTCTTCAATGACGATGTGATGGTGATCGGAGCCGCTGGAAAAATGGGGCCCACCCTAGTGCAGCGGCTGGTGAGATCAATCGAGCAAGCGGGTGCCAAAGGCAAGGTTATTGCCGTCTCCCGCTTTTCGGACTCTTCTCAAATTGAACATCTGGAACGTCACGGAGCGCACTGCATCGCTGCCGATGTCCTCGATGAGGACCAACTGGCGTCCCTTCCTGACTGCCCCTACATTATTTACATGGTCGGGATGAAATTCGGCAGCACCGGCAATCAGCCAAAGACCTGGGCGGTTAATACCTACCTGCCGGGACGAGTGGCAGATCGGTTTCCCGCCTCTCGTATTGTCGCTTTCTCGACCGGCAATGTCTATCCGCTGGTAGCCGTCAATAGTGGAGGCCCGACAGAGGAGGCTCCGACTGGACCGGTTGGTGAATACGCTCAATCCTGTCTGGGAAGAGAGCGGATCCTTCAATATTTCAGCGAGGTCAATTCTACTCGCACCTGTATACTCCGATTGAATTACGCGGTTGAGCCCCGCTACGGAGTGTTACTCGACATTGCCCAGCGGATCCAGAACAATCAGCCCGTTCCCGTTGAGATGGGCTATGTCAACGTCATCTGGCAAGGCGACGCTAATTCCGTATGTCTCCGCGCTTTTTCAATCTGCGAGACGCCGGCAAAGATCCTGAATCTAACAGGTGACGAAGTGCTGTCGGTTCGGTGGCTGGCGGAGGAACTGGGGCAACGCCTGGGAAAGAAGGTCACAATCCAGGGCCAAGAACAGGATACAGCGCTGTTAAGCGACGCCAGTCAGTGTCGCCGGCTCTTCAATGTTCCCCGGGTTTCGATCGCTGAGATTCTTGATCTGGTAGCCCACTGGGTAGAGATCGGAGGACCTGTGCTCGATAAGCCGACAAAGTTTGAAGTTCGGGATGGAAAGTTCTGATGAAATCGAATCTCAGGGAACTCCTCGGGCGGGGAATGGTAATACCAGCCCATCCGCTCGCCTTAACCTGTTCTCGCCGGCTGGATGAAAGACACCAGCGGGCACTGACCCGATACTATCTGGCTG
>DATGOF010000402.1:0-7846 GCA_035306285.1 Acidobacteriota bacterium
ATCGGTTGACTGGACCAGGACTCGGACTTTAGCTGCCGTCCCCTCCTGTGCATCCAGCACTCGAACTTTGTAATCCGTCAGTCGAATTTCCTCGATCTCTGGAAAAAAGCGGGCCAGTGCTTTCTTGATGCTTCGATCCAATGCGTGCACAGGGCCATTCCCGTCTGAGGCAGTATGTTCGTGCCGGTCGTCGACACTTACTTTTACAGTGGCCTCACTGAGGAACACGCCGTCCGGTGCCTGATCGACGATCACTCGAAATCCTTCGACGCGGAATGGTTCTGAAGCATTTCCAGTGAACTTATTGACGAGCAACTTGAAACTCGCCTCTGCGCCTTCAAACTGGTACCCCTCATATTCCAGCTGTTTCAATCTCTCGAGAAGAGGCGCCATGTCGACCGACTCCGGATCGATTCCACCCAACTCCCGGATCTTATAAAGAAGGTTACTCTTACCGGAAAGGTCCGAAACAAGAACGCGACGGCTGTTGCCGACCAGCGATGGATCGATGTGTTCGTAGGTACGAGCATCCTTCAGAATTGCGCTGACGTGAATACCCCCTTTGTGAGCGAAGGCGCTCTTTCCTACGAAAGGAAGGTTGTTTGGCAATGCAACGTTGGCCGTCTCACTGACAAAGTAAGCAAGCGAAGTCAGACCTTTCAGGCGTTCCTTGCCCACGGCGTGGCGGTCCATCTTCAATTCAAGGGCCGCAATGATGGAGGTGAGATTCGCGTTACCTACCCTCTCTCCATATCCGTTCAAAGTCCCCTGCACCATGACTGCTCCTGCTTCCACCGCAGCCAGAGTATTGGCGACCGCCAGTTCCGCATCATTATGGGTGTGGATTCCCAGACGAGGAAACTCATCCCGAAGTTCTGCGAGGACTTCCGTAATGAAAGAGGGAAGGCTTCCTCCATTGGTGTCACACAGCACCAGCCAATCCGCTCCTGCCTCAAAGGCGGTTTGCAATACCGCCCGCGCGTGGTCAGGATTTGCTCGGTAGCCGTCGAAGAAGTGCTCCGCATCGAAGACGACCTCTTTGTCGTGCTGTTTCAGGAAATCGGTACTTTCTCTGATGATCTGCAGGTTCTGGTCGAGCTCAATTCCGAGAGCCTGCCGGACATGGAAGTCCCAGCTCTTACCGACCAGCGTGACGGTCGGCGTTTCTGCTGCGAGGAGCGCAGCCAGATTCGGATCTTTCGTAACCGGATTGCGCCAGTGGCGGGTACTCCCGAAGGCGGCTATTTTTGCATTCGGCCACTCTTCACGACGGGCCCGTTCGAAGAATTCGGCATCTTTCGGATTGGAACCGGGCCATCCCCCCTCGATGTAATGAATACCAAACTCATCAAGCTTCCGGGCTATGCGAATCTTGTCGTCGACACTCAGGGAGATATTCTCTCCCTGAGTCCCGTCTCTTAAAGTGCAGTCGTAGATCAGTACCTGTTTGGAATCCTTCATTGTGTTACCGTAGATTGCGATGGGTCTTCTTGCTCGACCGGATTCAACCAGTCCATCATCCTTCTCAGGTCTTTCCCGACCTTCTCGATAAGGTGATTCTGTTCATCTTTTCGATATTGATTGAGCCTGGTACGGCCCTGCTGATTCTCCCGAATCCACTCTCGAGCAAATTCGCCATTTTGAACTTCTTCCAGGACTTTCTTCATATTCTCATCGACTTTTTCATCGAGAACCCGAGGACCTCGGGAGTAGTCACCATACTCGGCAGTGTCTGAAACCGAGTAGCGCATATAGCTGAGGCCGCCCTGGTAAATCAAATCGACGATCAGTTTCAATTCATGGAGGCATTCGAAGTACGCAACCTCTGGTTGGTAGCCAGCCTCAACCAGCGTTTCGAATCCCTTTTTAATGAGCTGAGTGACACCCCCGCAGAGGACCGCCTGCTCACCGAAAAGGTCGGTCTCGGTTTCCTCTTTAAAGGTGGTCTCGAGAACGCCAGCCTTCGCACAACCCAGGGCGCTGGCATAGGCCAGTGCGCGGTTTCTGGCATCACCGGTGTGGTCCTGGTGAACAGCCAGGAGTGCCGGAACACCCACACCTTCCTCATATAACTCTCGAACCCGATGTCCGGGAGATTTCGGAGCAATCATGGAAACGTCTACGAACTCAGGAGGGACAACCTGTTCGTAATGGATATTGAAGCCGTGGGCAAACATGAGAGTGTCGCCGGGTTTCAGATTCGGCTCGATCGCTTCCTTATAGACGCGTGCCTGCTCTGTATCCGGGATCAAGACCATGGTGACGCCGGCTTGACGGACGGCATCAGCAACCGATTCGACTCGCAAACCGGCTTGTTGAGCCTTTTCCCGGGAACGGCTTCCTTCATGCAGTCCAACGACGACCTGAAGGCCGCTGTCCCGGAGGTTCAAGGCGTGGGCGTGCCCCTGGCTGCCATAGCCAATGATAGCGATTACCTGGTCCTTCAGGTACTTCAGGTCAGCGTCATGATCGTAGTAAATCTTGGCCATTGATTCTCCTCAGTCGATGTAGTGTTTGATTGGTTCTTTACGCTTTCAACGCCTCTTCCTCAGCTAAGCCCGAAAAAGACGAACCAGGATTTGATCTCGCGAGGAAATCCGGGTCTTTACGGGGCTTGGGAATGGTCGGTTGAACCCGATTCCCCCGTCTTACCCGATGGAGGGAATAATACCGATAATGCCGCTGTTAATCAGAATGTTATTCTGCTGGATGGAGGAGCACTCACTTCCGAGACCGGTTGCTGTAAGATTGTTGATCTGTCTCTTCTCCATCATGGCATTCTCGACCTACAAACTAACAGGCTAGCAGAAAACAGGCAGAAGTCAAGCATCTAATATCGGGCGATTGATATACTTGTCAGGCATGCCGAAGCGTACCGGCATTATAGCGGAGCTTCGGTGCAGAGGTGTCATTCATGCCCCCGAACCAATTGCTGACGATTCGAAACAATTACCAGCGCTCCAAGCAAGAGCTTTCACAACGTTTTCTGCAAGATCTTCGGGCAACCGACTTTCTGGAAGAACACAGCGACGTGGTGGACCGCCTGATCTGCGATGTTGTTTCTCCTTACCGGGAGAAACGGACTTTTGGCCTCTTTGCAATCGGGGGGTATGGGCGACGTGAGCTCTACCCGGGATCGGACATTGACATCCTCCTCGTCTACCGTACCGATGGCACTCAGTCTGCGGCCGAGGGCATCCTGCGGAATCTGATTCAAGACCTGTGGGATACGCACCTCGATCTAGGTCACCAGGTGTGGTCTCTGGAAGAGTTGAAGGAACTCGATTTAAACGCCTGGGAATTTTGTCTTTCTCTCCTTGATCTTCGCCCGATTCTAGCAAGCGATACGATGGTCGAGCAGGTTAAAGAGGAGACCTCCGCCTTTTTCCGGAAGAACAGTCGTGAACTGGCAAATCGGATTGTTGAGCTGACGTTAACCCGTCATCGTACATTTGATGGAACCATCTATCAGCTGGAACCGGATCTTAAAGAGGCGCCCGGAGGATTGCGGGACTATCTGGCGGCTACCTGGTTGCGGAATCTTTATCGAGCCGAAGGGCGGTACCTTCCGTACGAAGAGAGCAAGATCGAAGAAGCACACCACTTTATCCAGCAAGCTAGAATTGCGGTTCACCTGCTTTCCAATCGAAAGCAAAACCGCCTCACCCACGCGCTGCAAGAGAAAGTCGCACCTTTGCTTGGCTATGCCTCTGGAACGGCTAGCTCTGACGTAGAGTCTTTGATGAAGGAATATTTCCTAAATGCCCGCATCATAAATGGATTTTGCATGAGCCTCGTGAATGCCGTTTGGGGTGATACTGACTCCCAGCTGGTCCTCGAGGATCTTCGAGAGTTGAGTTCAGCAGAAGAGGTCGTCCAGCTTTTTCTGCACGCTCTCGAGGAAGGGAAGAGCCTGTCGGATTTCCTGCGAAACGCCGTCGTTGACAGTCTTCCCAGCCTGTCCGCGACCATCAAGTACCCGGCTTTAAAGGAATCCTTGATTCAGCTCTTCAAACCGCGTCAGGGTCTTTATCGGACGCTTTCCGAAATGTATGAGCTGGGCATTCTGGAACTGTTGTTTCCGGAATTTGCCAGCATCAAGGCTCGAGTAATTCGAGATTTCTATCATCGCTATACGGTCGATGAACATTCTCTTTTGACCATCCGAAATATTGAAGAGCTGGAAGCCGGCGGAAAGGGAATCGACGGGCGGTTCCAAGTGATTCTTCGAGAATGCGATGATGCTTATCTCTTGACTTTTGCACTGCTTCTTCACGATGTCGGGAAGAGCCGCGAAGGGAAACATTCCGAGCGGAGCGCCAGGATGGCTGCACGCGCCTTGAAACGTTTTCGGCTGGATAAGGGAGAAACCGATACAATCCTTTTCCTAATTCGCAATCATCTGGCGATGTCCTCCGTCATTCAGCGCAGAGATCTGGAGGAGGAATCCGTCATCAAGCGGTTTGCCGATCTCGTGGGCGACACGAAGAAGCTCCGGCTTTTAACCCTCTTGACCTATGCAGATGTCAAGGCAGTCGCTCCGGGAACCCTTAATGACTGGAAGAAGGATTTGTTGTGGCAGCTCTATGTCTTAACCTACCGCAAGCTCACACTGGAGTTCGGTGATGAAAGCATTTCTGAGCAAGACATTAGCGAGAAGCTGCTCAGCGAGTTGGATCCTGGGCTAGAGCGCGATTCTTTTGAGCAGTTTCTGGCTGGATTTCCGTTGCGCTACCTCCAGAACACACCGCGCGAGGAAATCTATGAACATTTTCGGATGGCGTCTCGACTGAAGGGTTCACGACCCGTCCAGACACGCCTGCTTAAGCGCAGGACGCATTATGACCTGTGTGTTGTGACGCCTGACCGGTCGCGCTTGTTTGCTGCGATTGCGGGACTGCTTTCCTATTTCGAGATGAATATATTGCGGGGTTACGGTTTCAGCAACCAGCAAGGAACCATCCTCGATTTTTTCCAGTTTGCCGACGTGCGAGGAGTTTTCAGACTCAACAACTCCGAGAAGCAAAGGTTTCTCAACCTTCTGGAGCAGGCGGTCCTGGGAGAAGTGGACGTCGATTTGCTGCTTCAGGGCAAAGAGAAAAGTATCGTATTTCAACGCAACACGCCTGGTTTCGAACCCTCGGTCTATTTCGAGGACGATCCGGCCGGGCGCTACACCATCGTTGAAATTATTGCTCCCGACGGGATCGGACTCCTGTACCGCATCAGCCGGGAGATCTCACGGAAGCAGTGTGATATCAAACTCGTGCTTATTTCCACTGAGGGGGGAAGGGCCGTCGACGTCTTTTATTTAAGCCATGACGGGGTTAAACTTTCAGCTGAGTTACGAACTGAATTGCGAGCAGAGATTCTACAGGCGTTGGCACAGGAACAGGCAGAGCTCATATGAAACTGATCATGGCGATCGTTCGTCCCAGCAAGGTGGAAGAGATCAAGGATTCGCTGGCACGTTTGAACATATCCGGAATGACGATCACTGAAGTGCGTGGCCACGGACGCCAGAGAGGTCACACCGCCATTTACCGCGGCAAGGAGTACAGCGTCAGTCTGCTGCCCAAGATGAAGATAGAGATTGTCATTCCTGACGATATGGTGGACGAAACCATCCGCACCATTATAGAAACCGCCAGGACCGGTGAGATCGGCGATGGCCGGGTCTTCGTCCTTCCAGTCGAACAGGGTTACAATATTCGCACCGGCGAGCGCGATGTCCTGTGAGGCAGCGTTTCCGGCTTGACAGCTTCACGTCCGGCTTGACGCTCCCTTCTTTGGGTGGGGATAAAAGCGCAAATAAAGCGCTCGAACCTTGTCTCGTATTTCCTGGTAATCGTGTAACAGTTCCCCGGGAGCGTGATAGCCCAGGAAGTGGGCCAGTGTCGCATTCTCCTCGGCCTTCCAGGAAATCTTCCCGCCGGCCTGAGCATTGGTCAGATCCTGGATCGCCTCCACTGAGAGAAGGAAATCGATAGCCTCCTTCAGGAGCTCTGCCGAAGCAGGGTCCAGGGCGCCCTTATCTTTCAGTTTCGTAATCGCTTTAAAAGGTTTGTATTCAACGACCTCATGTTCAATCTGAAGCCTGTGAAGAATGAACTGAATGTCCATCAGCCCGCCGGGACCGACCTTCAGATCGTACTTCTCCAGTTTGCGCTCAAGGGCGATCTCCAGTTCTTTACGCTGGCGAATTCGGGCCAGCTCAGCAATTTCTTCTTGATTGAAAGGCCGACTGAAGATCAGGCTTTTAAGCGGCAGGCGGATTCCGTGGCGGAAGATAGGGCGAGCCCGCACATAAGCCAGGCGCTCCCAGGGTTCCGCTCGTTCGTTGAAGTATCGCTTTAAGGAGGACAACGATACGATCTGTGCACCGTGTTTACCCTCCGGGCGAAGTCTGAAGTCGACATGGTAAGCTCGCCCTTCGGGAGTGTATTCCTGGAGCCCTCGATGGAACGAGTTCAGCAGATTGAGCAGCAGACGGTGCTGTCGCTGAGTTGCCTTCCTGTCGTCGTAAATAAAGACCAAATCAAGATCGGAGTGAAACGTCAGTTCGTAGCCGGCCAGTTTTCCCAGGGCTACGATCGCGAATTTCGCTCGCCTGGCCTCGGGATACTCCTTCAAAGACTCCGCCATCGCTTGATGTATACAGGCTTCTGCCAGCTGCGTCATCAGCGGACCGCTTTGAAAGCTTCTGGGGTTGAGCAGCTTGCGCTGTGCAATCTTGAATTCTTCCCGTCGCTTGAAAACGCGTAATGCATCGCGCGCCGGGCGTCCCGCCGCCTCCTCCTGCTCGACAAAGCGGGCTAAATTCTTGAGACTCGGGTTGGGGGCTACTCCGTAAGCAACGGCATCCACCAGCTCTGGATAGCGAATCAAGATGTCGGACAGGAAAGGGCCGGATGCGAACAGGTGGAAAAGGTCGTGACGAAAATCGACGTTTTCTACGATTTCAGTGTACAGCTGAACGCGCGTTCCTAAAGATTCACAGAAGCGATCCAGGCGAGTGAAAAGGGAACGCGGGTCGGGCAGGGAACCCGCTGCCTCGATCAGTGACGGAACCAGATTGGCGAGAAGATTTCTCATTCGTGTGGGTGAATGAGGAAAGGACGAGGCTCGCAGCAAGAGTTGTAAGCCCTCCCAGAACTCCTCTGGTTGGACGATATTAGCTGCTGCCAGGCGCTTTACCGCTTCGTCGTCTTCCATGGACGGGTTGAGGACCAGTTCCCGGAGTCCGCTGCTGGACTCGTACTGCGTCTCGAAAAGCGACTCGAAGATGGTGCGGACCTTCTGGCAGTGCATCTGGAGATCGTTTGAAAATTGTTCCAGGATAACTTCTTCCGATCCATTCTCGGCGGTATATCCCATCCGCCGGGCACAACGGCGCAGTTCGTGATCTTCCTGAGGAAGGGAATGGGTCTGGAGGTCATGTACCAATTGCAGTTTGTGTTCGACTTCCCGAAGGAAGATGTAGGCTCGCCGGAGCGCGTCGTACTCCGACCGCTCGATGAATCCGAAATCGCAGAGACGATCGAGGGTCCAGAGTGTATTCGGGCTGCGCAACTCGGGAAAGCGACCTCCGTAGAGGATCTGAAAGGATTGCACGAAGAACTCGATCTCGCGGATGCCTCCCAGTCCCAGCTTCACATTCCTTTCGCTTTCATGACGCCGGCTCAGGGCCTGATCGGTTCGCTTCTTAATCCATCGAATCTCTTCCAGCGCCGCATGGTCGAGGTACTTCTTGTAGATAAAATCCTGCATTGACTCAACGAATCGGCGGCCCAGTTCGAGATCACCTGCGACGGGTCGGCATTTGATCATGGCCAGGCGATCGGTC
>DATGOF010000403.1:0-4236 GCA_035306285.1 Acidobacteriota bacterium
TTAAACTCGGCCTAGTTCTGGCTCTCCTGCCCTGGGTGGTCGGGATCATCCTGATCAAAAAGGCTAAGCTGAGGGTCGTTTACTGGACGGCGAAAAGAGGCAACCGACAAAGGCGGTAATTCCGCGTCGAGTCCAAAACGAGAACTGGCGACTTCGAAAAGCCGCTGGATCTGCTCCGCGTACAGCCCTGCACCCCGCATCCGGCTGTGAAACTGGGTATCATTGAGACTACCCTGTCGGATATCCCTGATCCGGTTCAAAACCCTTTCCTTGCGGTCAGGAAAATGAACCTCGAGCCAGTCTTGGAAAAGCTCTTTCACGCCATAGGGAAGCCGAAGCATGATGAAACCTGCTGACCGTGCTCCGGCACTGGCGGCAGCCTCTAGAATTGCGGGTATCTCATGTTCGGTCAAGCCAGGAATGACCGGACCAATCAGCACCCGAACGGGAATCCCGGCAGCAGCCAGCTCCTGAATTGCTTCCAGGCGCCTCTGCGGGGTCGAGGTACGCGGCTCCATAGCAGATTGAATTTCATTTCTAAGACTGGTGACTGAAATATTCACGAGGACGGCCTGGAAGGCCGCCAGCTCCCTTAAGATGTCGATGTCTCGCGTGATGCGGTGGCTCTTGGTCACAATCACAACCGGGTTCCGAAACTCCAATAACACTTCCAGGCAGCGCCTGGTAATCTCCAGACGCTGCTCGACGGGTTGATAGGGATCTGTTACACCGCTCAGCGCTACGGGACTCGGCGACCACTTTTTTGAACTGAGCTCTTTACGCAGCAGCTCGGGCAGTTCTTCCTTCACCAGGATCCGTGTTTCAAAATCGAGTCCGGCAGAGAACCCCAGATATTCATGGGTCGGTCGAGCGTAGCAGTAGATACAGCCGTGCTCACATCCCCGATAAGGATTAATGCTGAAATCGAAACCAACGTCCGGGCTATCGTTGCGCGAGATCGCGCTCTTGCTGGCATCCCGGAGGTAAAGAGTACGAGAGGATTCCGGCTCGAGCCTATCGGCTTCAAACGCGATCCGCTCAAATCGATTAACTGGATTAGCCGACGTGCCCCGACCTTTCAGGTAATTGCCGGGGTTGGGCTTGCCACTATTCACCTTTTCTTCACCTGAGAGGAGAATACTCTTCCCTCAGGGAATATGCAACCGGCGTGTGACTTTTCAGTGAGCCCTAGTAGGGGGAGAAAAGAGATCGTGCAAGGAAAACGATGCCGGTCCCAAGAAAAAGTGTGCCGACCGCCAAAAGCAGCAAAAATCCTCCGCGCAAAGTCACTATTGGCTCGTGGCTCACCGGAGAATTCGCGCCCATGTCACGCACTGCCAGATAGGCCAGTACGTTGGCAAGGACGATGACAGCAATGCCGAGCACGAGAACACTGACGTACCCTGGACCCAACCACATCTCGAAAACCTCGTATCACATGCTTATAGATAAACCCCGTCGAAGCTGCGATTCAGGTTCGATCAGGGCTACCACATCGAAGCGAGAATGATATGCCGAAGAGCCTCACTTTTCAACCCGGGTACTTGCATTACGATGATCCGTGCTGAGGGGCAGACTCGCTTTTGAATAGAGTGAGCGTCTCGGCGGATCGTGGAATGTCGCGGTTAACTGGTTAACTGGCTGCCCGATCTGCTTGTTTACAGGCCTTCTCGGGGCGCCGTCGCAGTTTTCTCAAGGCGTCCGCTTCGATCTGACGAATTCTCTCACGGGTAACCGAAAACTCTCTGCCCACATCTTCCAGTGTTCGCTGATAGCCGTCATCCATCCCGAAGCGGAGACGTACCACGCGCTCTTCTCGCTCGCTCAGCTGCCGCAAGACTTGAGCGGCCTGTTCCTGAAGGCTGGCTTGAATGCTGCTCTCAGCGGGAGAAATCGTCCCCCGGTCTTCGATGAAATCAGAAAGCTGGCTTTCACCATCTTCTCCAATGGGAGTTTCGAGCGACACCGTCTTCTTGGCCACCCGCATAATCTTCCGGATCTTCCGCACCGGCATTTTCATCCGGTCGGCTAGTTCCTTGGGAGTCGGCTCCCGTCCATTCTCCTGAACCATGGTTCGCGAGACCCGCCGCAGTCGGTTAATCGCCTCAATCATATGAACCGGTATACGAATGGTGCGAGCCTGATTTGCAATGGCACGGGTAATGGCCTGGCGAATCCACCAGTGGGCATAGGTAGAGAATTTGTAACCTCTCTGATACTCGAACTTGTCCACCGCCTTCATCAGGCCGGTGTTGCCTTCTTGAATTAAATCCAGAAAATCGAGTCCTCGGTTGGTGTATTTCTTAGCCACTGAAACCACCAGGCGGAGGTTCGCTTCTACCAGCTCATCTTTCGCTTGAGCAGCTTTTTCTTCACCGCGCTGAATAACTGAAAGTGTCTTCCTGAGCTGCTTTGCATTGAGCCCTGCTTCAGCCAGCAGCGTCTCCAAATCTCGGCGCCGTTGCTCAATTCGTTCCTGAAGGACCGACTTTTCCTTTTGACCCAGCGGCCTTGAAGCAAGTTCCTCCAAGTTCTGAATGTCTCTTTCGAGGCGATTCACTTCACTGGCCGTTTCACGAATTCGATTCAGAATCTGAACCTTAACGGCGGGTGTGAGATCGAGTTCGCACACAAGACGAGCCATAGGAATCCTGTAACGAGCCAGTTCCGACAACAAAGCGCGATACTCTTTTCCGCGGGAACGGCTTCGTGCGAGCTTGTCGCTTACCTCTTGGGCGGCTACCTGGAGTTCCTTAATCTTGCCAACGATTTGAGACACCTCTTTGAATCGCTCGCGCTGAATCTTCTCGGCGACCTTGCGCTCTTCAAATTCAACCAACTCTTCAAGCGGCGCCTCTCCCGCCTCGACTTCTTGAAAGCGGCTTAGAATTTCATTTATTGCGATAGGACATCGAGCGAGAGCATTCAAGACCTGTTGTTCTCCCTGCTCGATTCTCTTCGCTATGGCGACCTCTTCGTCCTTGGTCAGCAACGCCACCGAGCCCATCTCGCGAAGATAGAGATGCACTGGGTCTAGCTTGGTGCGAGAGAGTCTGTCGGGAGTTGAACGCTTCTTCTTCGCTGAGGAAGGCGACGCTGCACCATTTCCTTCCCGGACATCATCCTGCTCCATGTCGATGACTTCGATCCCAGACTCAGCGAAAAGCTCGAAGATCTGGTCCAAGTCCTCAGATTCAATGTCGTCCGGCAATACTTCATTGATCTCGTCATACAGGAGAAAGCCCTTCTCCTTACCGAGTTCGAGAAGTTCTTCAATTTCCGGATATTCTTCTATTATTAGACTCATAATCGACTCAAATATCGTCCAGCAAGGATGATCGACAACACACTCCTAAGAAAAGTGCTACAATCATCACAGCTGATTCTGACATCAGTTGAATTTATAAACGAGGCCTTTTAGGGCCTCGGTAGATGCCTGCTCGTGCGCAGAAACACTCATAAATATTAGATTCGGATACTGCTTATAAGTTTCACGTTTAGAGACTTTTTCAAGGTCCCGCCTCAATCCAGCCGATCTAGATATTCCGGGAGACATCGCGGAAACTCGGGAAAATAACGAGAAATCACGTCAACATTAAACGAGCGCAAAATCGCTTCCTTAGGCTCCCTGTCGAGAAGAAACTGAAATGCAGCTCGGATAAAGTGTTCCGGAATCGTCGTCGGACTCTTCAGACTTTGGTAGGTGTTTTCCTTCAGAGTCACTTCGTGTGTGCTACGGCCTGTCTTCTCGATTACCTCGACGTGAAATTTCAGTGGATAAGTATTTGTGAGCCTATTAACGACAATTTCCACGATTCCTTTTTCTCCCTGCTGAGCAGACCCTCAGGAGTTAATACGCTGTTCGGCGCCAGGAGTTCGACGAATTGAGGCTCGCACTCACTGATCAATACGATATCTGGAACACCGCGATCCCAAGCGCATAAATAATAATGGTCGTGAGCACTGCACCGATGACGTTCATCGCCATCCCTGCCTTCGCCATTTGAGGAATCGTCACATAGCCGCTCCCGAAAACAATCGCATTGGGGGGGGTAGCGACCGGCAGCATAAATGCACAGGACACCGAAATTGTCGCTGGAACCATAAGAAGTTCGGGCGCCACATCAAGGCTGGCCGCTGTACCTGCCAGTACCGGCATTAATAACGCAGCGGTGGCAGTGTTGGAAGTTAACTCGGTGAGGAAACTGACCATCAGGCTGAGGGAGAGTACAAGCA
>DATGOF010000404.1:0-6629 GCA_035306285.1 Acidobacteriota bacterium
GTAGTGATACCGTCCGAAGTAATCGACCACTGCTCCAGCACAGCTCTGTCGCGCTGCTTGCACTGGCGGCAAATTTAGATTTCTCAGGTACCGCTCAAATTCTGGAATGGCTTCATAGAAGACGGACATTGATCCATAGAACAACGTTCCATCCTGCTCGAAGTAGAGATCCCACGAGAGCGGATCCGCCAGTCTGGGAAGGGCACTCAAATTAGAAAGATGAGGGAAGCGCTGTTCAAGCTCCGGAGTGCTCGCAGTGATGATGGATTCACGAGCTAGAAAAAGCAGCCCCCAGTACCCGACCAGTAGTCCCAGGGACACAAACGCGAGGCGCTGCGACCAGACCGGCTTGCGGTACTTCAGGTAAACGGTAACGGCAATCGACACCAGCAGAACAGCCGGCAAAGTTGGCCCTATCGACTCGAATGATGACAACCAGAAAGCGGCCAATAACGCTCCCAGGGCGGCTGTAATCCATACCAGGGTTGCTTTTCCCGAATACCGACAGGTCAGGAAGGCAGGAACTCCCAGCAATATCCACAGGTATGGATCAACTATAAAAACCAGGTCCCCGAAGAGGCGAGCGTCATCAAATGGAAGAAATGGGCGGAGGCCGTAGGAGTTGGTCCAATCGAGGAGAGGGTGAGTCGCGACGACTAGCGAGATGGCGAAAATCATCCTGGAGAGTGGCGGTGATTTTCCGTTTCGGAGGCGTTGCGAGATCCACAAGAGAAAAGAAAATGCTATCCCGAAAACCGGAACGGCTACCAGAGAGTGAGTGACACCCCGGTGATATTCGAGATAGTGAAGCGGCCCATTAATGGCAGCGATAACATCGATATCGGGAAGATTCGCTGCTACGACCAGGGTTGCTGTGCCGCCGACGACTTCGCGGGAGAGACCAGTTCGAGCCACAACCACCGCGAGCAGACTGTGCGCTAGATTTTCCATCTATCCTGCGAAGCCGGTTCAATCAGCGGAGAAAGTCTGCGAAAGAAATACCATAATCTCTTCCAGATGGTTTGTTACAAGTTCCCATCCATGGGGTTCACCTTGATACGCTTCAAAACGGTGGGGAATCCCGCGCTCCTCGAGAAGAGCGTGGAGCTTTTGAATGCCTTGCTCGAGCGGGAAGAGGTTGTTGTACCTGTCGTTAGTGCCGTACGCAAAGAAGATGTTCAAGCCTTTCGGATCTGCAATTTTCGCCAATTGCTCGAGACTATTTGCTTTCCAGTGTTCCTTCTCAAAGGGTATTCCGAAGACCGGCTTGAACAGCGAAACGAAGAAACCGGCACGGCGCTCGTCGGCGCGATTCAAGCCTTCCGATGGATTTTCTCCCAGCAGGACGATTGGCGAAAGACCGGCGGTGGAGCCATACTTGAGGGGATGCTTTAGAGCGATCTTTAGCGCGCCATAGCCTCCCATTGAAACACCACCGAGTGCCCTCTTCTCCCGGGCCGATGAGACACGAAAGCTTTTTTTTATTTCGCTAACGAGATCGATGTGGATTAAATCCTCGTAGCGGCGAGAACCGTCGATGGAGTTCGTGTAGAAGCTATTGTCCGCGTTTGGAATAACCACTAGACTGGACGGGATCTTGCCCTTTAACATCAGCCCTTCGATCTGTGCCGGGATGGATCCATATCGATCTGTCGCCCAGCTGGTATGGTCATTGAACATGCCGTGGAGGAAGTAGATAACAGGGTAGTCTCGGCTGCTCTGATCATAATCAGCGGGAATGAAAACACTGTAGTCAGCGTTCTGGGATATCGAGTCAGCGTAAAAACTGCGGAACTCGACTCGCGATCCACCAGGCAGGCGAATAGTCTCTGGGTTCTCAATTCGCCGAGGAGGGCCGTCGCGCTGAGCCGTTAGCAGGTTGCAGAAAGCAATGAGGAAGGACAGTAGTAGTAGAGGAGTGGCTTTTTTCATTGCCTGCGATTATACCAATCTGAAGTGCGAGACAAGCATGTAAAGTCGAGGCGGCTATCCGTTCTCTATTCGGTCTCGGATCTTCCCTATATAAGAAGAGACTGGTATTGAATCCTGAATCGGATCAAACCAGCCGATCTCATCGTGCATTGGAGGGGGCGTCCGGAGCCTTCCCAGGCACGGATAGAACCGGAAGCTACGAAACGTGATCTGGTGTTGTACCGGAGCTGCGACTCGCTCTATTTCCACGTCCAGGCCGATCATCTTGAATCGGCTGGATAGGTTTGACTCCCCTGGCGAGCCGTTTACGCGTGGGAATTCCCAGAAGCCCTTCAAGAAGGGGTCGCGGCTATTACGAACCATCAGATATCGACCTTCCTGGCGAATCACAGCACAGAGAAAATGGAAACGCCGTGAGTTCTTTGTTCCCGGCATGGCGGGAACCGCCTCCGGATTACCTTCGATAAAAGCCCGACAGCCGTAGCTCAATGGACAGGAACCGCAGGCCGGACTTCGAGGAGTACAGACCAGAGCTCCCAGCTCCATCAATCCCTGGTTGAATTCCGAGATTGTATCTCGAATCAAAGGAATTCTTTCTACCTGATCCTGGAGCAACTCCCAGAGGGATCTGTCTAGACTAGAACGTTTCGCCTTCAGGTTAAGAAAGCGAGCGAGGACTCGCCGAACATTTCCGTCAACCACGGGATGCGGCTGACCGTAAGCGAGGGAAAGCACGGCGCGGGCCGTATAGCCACCGACGCCAGGTAATGCCAGAGCCTGGTCGAGGTTATCGGGGAAGCGTCCCTGATGGTGGTCACAAATCAGCCGTGCCGCCCTGTGGAGGTTGCGGGCGCGGCTGTAGTATCCGAGCCCGGACCAGAAACTGAGTACCGCATCCAGGTCGGTTCGAGCAAGATCTTCAATCGTCGGGTATTCCCTGACGAATCTTTCGTAGAATGGAAGCATGGTCTTGACCTTGGTTTGCTGCAGCATCACTTCGGAAAGCCAGATACGATAGGGATCGGATTCGCACCGCCAGGGCAGATCTCGACGATTCTCCCGATACCATGCGAGCAGTCGTAGGGCAACCTCTTCGAAGTCGATCGCAGCATTCATGCCGGACAGTCTAACAGGCGCTGATTGTTGGGAAAAATACACAGTCAGGATGATTTTGACGGCCAGAGGCAGCGGGCGATTGTCGACAGCTGCATGTTGGTGGTGCCTTCGTAAATTTTTCCAATCTTGGCGTCACGGTAGTACTTTTCGACGGGATAGTCTCGCGTGTAGCCGTATCCCCCGTAAATCTCGATCGCCAAAGAAGCAGCCTTTTCAGCCACTTCGGAGCTGAAATATTTGGCCATGGCGGCCGCCTGAACAAAGTTTTTTCCGTCGTCTTTCAGCCGCGCTGCATTGTAGACGAGAAGCCGAGCGGCTTCGATCTCTGTTACGACGCGGGCTATGGGAAACTGTACACCTTGAAACTCACGGATGAAGCGGCCAAAGGCCTGTCTTTCTCCAGCATAATCGATGGCATAGTTGACGGCGCCCTGAGCCAGGCCCACCATCTGAGCGCCGATTCCGATTCGTCCTTCGTTCAGGGTCTCAATAGCTATCTTGTACCCTTTTCCCACCTCACCCAGTACATTCTTTTCAGGGACGAGACAGTTGTCGAGGAGGAGTTGGCAGGTAGATGAAGCGCGGATCCCCAATTTATCTTCCTTGGGACCCACAGTGAGCCCTGGATTGTCAGCTTCTACAAGGAAAGCGGTAATTCCTCGATATCCCGCATTCTTGTCAACCGTTGCGAATATGATGAAGAGGTTAGCTTCCGAGGCGTTAGTGATCCAGGATTTTTGACCATTCAGAACAAAACCATCTCCGCTTCTGACAGCCTGGCAGGAAAGACGAAAAGCGTCGCTGCCGGAGCCGGCCTCGGAAAGAGCGTAGGCTCCCACCCACTCGCGGGCCAAGCGAGGCAGGTAGTGTTGCTTTTGCTGGTCATTGCCCCATCGGATGAGGGCATTATTGATCAGCGTGTTCTGAACATCGCAGATTACCCCGGCTGATGGATCCACCTTGCTGAGTTCTTCAACTGCCAGAATCGACATGAAGAAACTGGCTCCTGCCCCACCCAGAGATTCAGGGATCTCGATGCCCATCAACCCGAGTTCAAAGAACTGTTTCAACAAATCGCTGTCGAAACTGCCGCGGGCATCCATTTGGGAAACAAGGGGAGCGATCTCCTGCTTCGCGAACGCCGCCACATTCTCGCGGAACATGTTTTCTTCTTCGCGCAGTAAAGACAATGCACGGTGAGGCTCAGAGACAGGCAAGGCGAGTGCTCCCTTTTGAAGTTCGTGAACGAGTTATCATAAACTCGCCAGGGATATACTACAACCGGGACGTTAACAGAGTGAAAGTCATTGGTTTGACGCGACAGGACGGAGGCGTGTTTTATCCTGTCGGTCGGCAGAGGAGATAAAGATGTCGGAACACCAGAAGAGTAAGGGAAGCTACTCCATGCTGAGAGTTTACCGAAAGCGTGGAGAACTGCCCGGGATCATCGAGAAGATTACGGAGACTTACCAGGATCAAGACCTGCTGCTCCAGCACCTCGGAGAAACACCGCTCCCCAGCGAAGACGCAATTATCTCAATCCTAAACCGACTTCGCGCCATCATTTTCCCCGGCTATTTTGGAAGAGAGCATGTTGGACCCACCAGCGTTGCTTACTATGTCGGGCAACTGGTGTATGAATGCCATGAAATGCTTTCTGATGAAATATTTAAGGCATTTCAAGCATGCCGCGAGGAAATTTCCGACGACCCGCAGCTCTGTCACGAGAAGGCCGAAGAAGCATCGGTTCGGTTGCTACGCGAAATCCCAACATTGAGACGAAAGCTGGCAGCTGATGCTCAGGCTGCTTTGTCAGGTGATCCCGCTGCCAAGAGTATTGATGAAGTGATCTTTAGCTATCCATGCATGATGGCGATCACTATCTATCGCGTGGCACACGAGCTGTATAAGCAGGGAATTCCATTGATCCCTCGCATCATGAGTGAATACGCGCACCGGGAGACCGGGATCGATATCCACCCGGGCGCTGATATCGGTGAGAGTTTTTTTATCGACCATGGGACAGGGGTCGTTATCGGAGAGACCACCGAAATTGGCAACAATGTGAAGATTTATCAGGGGGTGACTCTGGGTGCGCTGAGCTTTAAGGAAGGAGCAGAGAAGATGAGGGGTCGGAAGCGCCACCCGACGATCCGTGATAACGTCGTTATTTACTCTGGGGCGACGATCTTAGGAGGCGAAACGGTCATCGGCGAAGGTTCGATTATCGGTGGTAATGTCTGGATCATAAACTCCGTGCCGCCGCGGAGCAAAGTGATGATCGAAGAACCTAAATTGAGGATCCAGGTTAATCACTGAACATTGGGGTGAGGGAGGGCAGGATTGACGATGACTTCCCGCACCGCAACAGCGTTGCGGACCATCTTCCACGTTGACATGGATGCCTTCTATGCTTCGGTGGAGCAGAGGGATAACCCCGAGTATCGAGGAAAACCAGTCATTGTCGGGGCCGACCCGAAGAATGGAACTGGGAGAGGAGTGGTTGCCGCCTGTTCCTACGAAGCGCGCCGATACGGTATCCATTCTGCTCTTCCCATCAGTCAGGCCTACAGGCGTTGTCCCAATGCCATCTATCTCCGACCTGACTTCGAAAAGTACTCTCGTGTATCACGTGAGATCCGTTCCATCTTTCTCTCCTTTACACCTCGAGTAGAACCCTTGAGCATCGATGAGGCATTCTTGGATGTCAGTGCCAGAGTGAACAGCCTCGAAGAAGCTCGGCGTTTGGCCTTAGCGCTTAAGAGAACGATCCGTAATGAGCAGCGCCTGACTGCTTCGATCGGTGTCGGATGCTCGAAATTTGTTGCCAAGATTGCCTCTGACTTGAAAAAGCCCGACGGATTGGTGATCGTTCCGCCCGAACAGGTACAGCGATTTCTTGATCCTCTTCCCACCACGAGAATTTGGGGTGTCGGCCCCAGGACTGAAGAGAAGTTGAGGAGGATGGGGATTATGAAAATTGCTCAGCTCCGGGTAATTGACCGCGAACTACTTAAACGTCAATTTGGAAAATCGGGTGACCATCTGTGGAAGCTGGCTAATGGCATCGACAACCGCGAGGTAGTCACGGAGCGAGTGGTCAAATCAGTTAGCCATGAGACGACCTTTCTGGAGGATGTTTCCAATCCTGAAAGATTGGAGCAGGCTCTCGAGAGCTTATCGAAAAAGGTGGCAACGAGGCTGCGACGCCATGGAATGCAGGGAAGGACAGTAACGCTGAAGCTTCGCTATTCCGATTTCACGACCATAACGAGACAGATTTCTCTGCGGGATGCTATCGATGACGCCGCATTGATTCTCTCTTGTTCTCAACGGCTCTTTCGGTCCAATTGGGACGAGACACGGCGAATTCGCCTCATTGGGGTGGGCCTATCGTCGTTATCGAGCGTCTCCGAAAAGGCTCAGCTATTGCTCTTCGATTAGCACTCTCCTATGACCGCTCTTATGAAGCGTTAAGGATTATTAGAGAAAGAGGAGGGCCGGGGTTTCGATCAACCGCTTAATGTGTTGAATAAATGCTGCAGCGACTGCACCATCGACAATCCGGTGATCACAGGACA
>DATGOF010000405.1:0-3572 GCA_035306285.1 Acidobacteriota bacterium
TAATCGGCCCCGCTTGGCTCCATGCCCTCGCCGATCGACTAGGCCGCGATCTATTCGACGAGATAGAAGAGCTAGAGGCCTGGAACTGGACCCACGAGGAAATCGCCGTCTCCATGATCGACCAGGCCCAGGCAAACGGCATCACTCGCGAAGCCATGCTGAAGGCCCGACTGTGGCCGAACGAGAAGGCACTGTTGTTGGAGGCAGCGGCAGGGGAGAAGCTAGAAGACTGGACCCGGAAAGCCCTGCTCAAGGCGGCCATGCTGACCATTGCCAGCCGTGACCGCAGACAGGAGCGGATTTAGAATCAACCCAAACCCCTAGAATTAAAGGCGGCTCGAAATTTCCGGTTCCGAGCCGCCTTTTTTGTTTCCAGTCTTTCACCCGTTCACGACCGCCTGAGAAATCGCGTCCTCAATCCGGTTGAATGTCCGCTCACACTCCCGGTAAATCGTCTCGGCTTTTTCCGATACGTATTTCCTGGCCACCTTTTCGTCATCATGACCGGTCACGTAGTTGGACGTTTCCAGAGGCACCCCATCCGCCCGGAGTTCCGTTTTCAGGGTTCCGCGGAAAGAGTGGAAGCCATGCGACAGAACCGACTGGCCAACGCCATTCCCGGCACGCTTGACCGTGACCATGATTCCAGCGGCATCCATTACCTTATGGAACTCGGCAGAGATGCGACCTTCAGCGTAGAGCCGGAGCAGTTCAGGCGTCGCATATTCATTGCCAATCGAAAATGCAGCCCTGAAGGCATCCGCCACGAAGGAGGGGAGGCAAACCGAGATCGCCACGCCCTCTTTCCCTTGCTCAAACTGGCGCCGCTTCTTTTTCGGCACGAACGTCACCCGGCGGAAATCGTCACTAAAGTTTTCCCAGCGCAGAGAAACGCAATCCGAAAGCCGCGCCCCGGTCACGGACGCGAACAGGATCGAGAGCAGCCATTCTTCCGCATGATCGACTTGACCGCGACGGCAGACGGCCACCATCCGGCCAATCTCTCCCGTGGTGAACGGGACCTTGCTGATTTTGACCGCCTCCTTCCGCGACACCCCCTTGCAAGGGTTGCGCTTGCAGTACTCCAAATTAAAGGCGGCTTCAAAAATTGAAGAGAGAACCGTCATGTTCCGGTTGGCCGTTGACGGAACTCGACCGCCTTCAAGCTGCCAGTCATACCAGGCTTGCAGGTCGGACGGGCGGAAAGCGTTCAATGGAGAGGATTTTTTCAGCCTTTCATTTTGATCGATCCACGACTCAAACAGACCGATAACCTGCTTGTAAACGTCCTTGCTGGAGTCGGAAAGGTCCTTGGATTGCCGTTCGTACCACTGAGCCACGAACTCGGACCATGTCGGGCCATCGTCTTCCACTTCGACACCAACCGCGGCGAGAATCGTCTCAAGCATCCGCTCGAAATCGGCACGCAGGACCTTGTTCCCCGCTCGCTTGACTTCGATCGCTTCCAGCGCAGCCATTTGCATGGCCGTCAGCACCTTGACCGCGCGATCCTTGTCCATCCGCCTTCCCGTAAAAGGGTCAATCGCGCTCTCATCACGCCTGACCTTGCTGGAGGCCATGCGGAATCTCTTGTGGCCATTGGGCTTGTACCCAACGTGGATATAGGCGCCCCAATAAGGGGACTTGGGAAGTTCGATCAATTTCATGTCGGGTCCATTTTCCAAGAAAAAACAATTCTTGCAACAAAAAATGATTGATTCTTGGTTAACTTTTGATACAACTCTCGTGTCATGCCGACAATTCAAATCGAATTAACCGACGAGGAGGACCGGCTGCTTACCAAGGCGAGCGAGATTCAACGGCGTTCCAAGCGTGCCCAGGCAGCGTTTGGCGCAGTCGAGCACGCCCGAATGGTGGTGTGCGAGAACAGTCCTGAAACCAAAGAAGAACCTAAAGAAGAGAGATGAGTCAACACAACGAGATCATTGAGAGAACAAAAAACAAAGTGCTGGCGCGAGCATTTAGGAGGATTGCGCAATGCGAGGTCGGTGGGAGTGTCCCTTCCGAGTTCATCCTCTTTGTCTATGATGAAGTGATTGCTGCCTTCAAGGACGGAGTCAACGCCAAGGCTGACGCCATGATGGCCGACCAGGCGGAAGGAGGGTCGGAATGAGGCCGAGATTCGACCCGCTTGACCCGGGATATTCCGAGTCGTTCCAGTCTTACATTGACGACTCCGAGGAGTTTGGATTCCAGCAGCGCAAGGAGGCCCAGATCAGACGAGCCCATCACGAGCGCCGACTTCGCGCTGCCGAAGCGGTCGCCAAGATCATCAGAACCCTCCCTGCGGACAAGGCCGCCGGTGATATCATCTCCAAGATCGAATCGGGAGAAATCCCTTTCCTTACCATAAACCCATGACTACTGAACCCATGACAGACATCGACAAGACCATAAACGAGATCGCCGCCGAGCACCGGCTCACATCTCTCACCTTCCGACTCTCAAGTGAGGGCGGCCCCAGCGTCCATTGCAGCCGCAACGGGCTGACCGGGGTTGGCATCGACTTTGATGCCGCAATGGAAGACCTCCGCATTCAGGAAGATGAAAAGCGTCCTCTACTCGCTGAAAAGATCGACATTCTGAAAAAGCAACTCGCCCGACTTGAGGCCGAACACCAATCCCTTACCAACTGATATGAGCACCGAACTTGCCAAGAACGACTCGCTGAAAAGCCTCATCAACTCCGACAAGGTCCGCGAACAGATTGAACGCGCCTTGCCGAAGCATTGCAACGCAGAGCGTTTCCTTCGTGTTGCAACCACTATGCTTCTGAAGGTCCCCAAGTTGGCGTCATGCTCAAAGGAGAGCTTCATGAAGGCCATGCTTGACTGCTCAAGCCTCGGGTTGGAACCTGATGGCCGCCTGTGCCACCTGATACCATTCAAGGACCAGGTCCAACTTATCATTGATTACAAGGGCCTGATCGAGCTTGCCAAACGCAGCGGAGAAGTTGCCTCATGGAAGGCCGAAACAGTGAAAGAGAAAGACTTTTTTGAATGGGAAAACGGAGTAATCCAACACAAGATCGACTGGCGGAATGATCGGGGTGGACTCCAATGCGTTTACTCCATCGCGAGACTTTCTAACGGCGAGATCGACACAGAGGTGATGACCCTCGCGGAGGTTGAATCCATCCGAAAACGTAGCCGCGCCGGAGATTCAGGCCCTTGGGTGACTGACTTCGAGGAGATGGCGAAGAAAACCGTTATCAAACGGCATTCTAAGCGGCTCCGGTTGTCCCCTGAGTTCATGACGGCTATCGAGAAGGACTACGACGGACTCGACGACTTCCGAGGCGCAAGCGTTCGTGCCGATCGAAAAATCCCCTTCTCACTTCAATCCAAGCAGACTGATGATGTGGTGACTGATGTTGAATCCGAGATTATCGAGGACGAACCAGCCATCGCTAAGCTTTTCTCGCTCATGGAATCCAACTCGATTGCCGAGAAGGAAATCCTGAAGGCGGCATCCGTTTTCCAGATCGGCAACGGCAAGAAGCCGCTCGCTCAGTGGGATGAGAAGGACGTTGCCCTGCTGATTGACAAGTT
>DATGOF010000406.1:0-5693 GCA_035306285.1 Acidobacteriota bacterium
CCTTGGCAATGAGTTGCAGATTGCCAATTCCGGAAAGTACGGCCGGATCAATGAAGCGGTTTGTCAGAGGGGAGCGGTTGTTTACACTCATAACGTTACTCTGCTATTTGATACCGGAGGCTGGTTCCGGAATTTTTTCGATTAGCTTCTCAATTACCTGATCGGTCTTGACGTTCTCTGATTCAGCGTGGAAGTTGGTGAGGATTCGGTGTCGTAAAACCGGTTTAGCCAGGGCGCGAATGTCATCACAGGATACGTTGTAGCGGTTCTTCATCAAAGCCCGAGCCTTCCCTCCCAGAACGAGGAACTGAGATGCTCTCAAACTGGCTCCGTAGCTCACCCAGTTATGGACGAAGTCGGGAGCCAGCGGATCACCGGGCCGACTGGCTCTGACCAGCTGGACGGCATAACGGGTGACGTCATCGCTGGCGGGAATTTGCCGGATCAATTGCTGGTACTTGAGGATATCTTGGCCTGACAAGACCTGTTGTACTTCCTCGGGGGGCTGTCCAGTGGTCCTGCGAACGACGTCAATCTCGTCTTCTTCGTTCAGGTAGTCGATGACGATATTCAGCATAAAGCGGTCGAGTTGTGCTTCGGGAAGGGGATAAGTCCCTTCCAGCTCAATCGGGTTTTGCGTTGCAAGAACAAAGAAGGGAGCTTCTAGATGGTAGGTCTTTCCGCCAATGGTTACTCTTCTTTCCGCCATCGCCTCGAGCAAGGCAGCCTGGGTCTTCGGAGGAGTCCGGTTGATTTCATCTGCCAGGATCAAATTCGAGAAGATCGGGCCGGGAATGAACTCGAGGTGACGGTGGCCGGTGGCACGATCCTCTTCAATGATTTCTGTTCCGGTAATATCTGCCGGCATCAGGTCGGGTGTGAACTGGATACGCTTAAAGGAAAGGCCGAGGGTATTCGCGACTGTTCTTACCAGCAGCGTCTTCGCCAGACCCGGCATTCCCGTAATTAAGGAATGACCGCCGACGTAGATGGAAATCAAAACCTGCTCGATAACATCGTCCTGTCCTACGATGACCTTACGTAACTCTGCCAGAACCTGCTTTTGGGATTCCAGCATCGCTTCGATTTGCTGGTCTAATTCTTCCTCTCTAACCTCGGGGGATGAGTGGGCCATGTTTATCTCCTAAGTAGTTTGTTCGTCTCCACGCCGTCCAGTGTGCTCCTACCGCGAAGGGGATCTATCTGGCAGCCCACGGTCTGATCAGTGGGTGAGGGCATAGATAACGTAATTGATGCCGAACTTATAAGCTTCATTGGAAAGGGCGATAGGGACCAAGCTCTGGTCCGACCACTCCCAGTAGTCACCGATATCATTATTAAAATTAGCAATTACTTGAACTCGCCCGTCATCGTCTACAAGTCCATAATAGACCGGGTCGCCCGGAACGTTGTAAGGTGCGGGCATGTCCTCGAAGCTCAGGTTGTAGAAGCAATGGAATATAGGCTCATCGTTGCTTAGTTGTTGCATAACGCGACCCGGAGCGACCTGTTGCATGCAGCGTGCGAAGTTTTCCCATTCACCACGGGAATCCCTGAAGTCGTCAAAAATAATGAAACCACCCCGATCTAAGTATTCTCTAAGATTCGTGACCTCTTCCTGGGTGCAATTCCAGTAGCCCGGCTCGCTGACATATACGACGGGGTAGTTCATGATTTCCGGATCATCCATATCCAGGACCAGATAGGAGTCGGGAGTTGTTTCCACGGTCGTCAATTCGGCCAGTATCTTCAGGAAATTTTGTTCGGCTCTAGGGTAATCATGAGCCCAGGGAACCGTCCAGCCCCCCCAGGTTGTCCAGTTCCCGATAAAGCCGTTGTAGCGAAGCCGCACAAAATTAAAGAGATTTGGATCATTCGGGTCACGACTATCCGCGATATCCGCCAGTCCCGGCCAGAAAAAGCCTGCAAGCACCACTGCTAATAATGCGAAAGCTAGCCAGGACTTCATTGTCGTACCAGTTCCAGTAACAATTTTTGCGCCTGCTCGAAACCGGGAGCAACCTCAAGCGACAGCAGGACATGTTTACGGGCTTCTGACGTTTTTCCGGTTTCCTGTAATGCTCGAGCGATCCAGTAATGAGCATTGGCCCGATCAACCGGTTCCAGGTGCAGCAGAAGCGAGAACTCCCTGATTGCCTTCTCGGGCTCGCCAATTGCCAGATAGGTCTCTCCCAATCTTTGATGAGACTGGCGATTCGATGGATCAACAAACATCGACTGTTCCAAATATTCGGCTGCCTCTTTCACTTGACCCCGTTCTTCGAGCATGTCGGCGATGCGCAGAGCGTTCTCTGAGAAAAGCGGAGCCTGCTCCCACCACTTGCGGAGTGTCGTCAGTAACCGTTCTTCGTCACCGAGTTCCTCGTAGGCAGCTACCAGCGCCGGGTAGGGGCCGTCGCTGGTCCCATCGTGGGGGAACAACTTTATCGCCCTTTCGAGATATTCTACCGACTCTTTGAATTTCTTCTCACCTACAAGCTGCTTTCCATAAGCCAGATTCGTCCAGTAATGATCGGGATTGGCACGAGCGGCCATTGCCAGGGCACCATCGGGCAATCGATCCTTCCGCTCCAGGACCGGAAGTAACGGATCCAGCGTGCGGGCAACCTCCTTCTTAAATCTTGTGTCGACTTCTTCAACACTCAAGCCAAGAACTTCCTGAAAAACCTCCTCGGTTGTCTTATCTTCAGCGTAGGCCTTCAACATCCGGCGAATCGCGTCGAAACCAAATTCTTTCACCAGGAACTCACAGACCCAACCCGCCTGATAGTAGCTAATCGGCAGTTGCTGAGGGGTTCGGGGCCTCAGAAATCCAGAGTTTAACTCTTCCAGGGGGAGAAGCTGGTTGCTGCGATAAGCCTCGACAAAGCCGGGACTGAGCCGGTCTCCCCAACCGGGGCCACCCAGGCGCTCTTCCATCATGGAAAGCCCTTCCGAGAACCACCGTGGCACCTTCTGATCGGTCATCCCGAGAGTGACCACGTGAGCTACCTCGTGCCATAACGTGGAGGCCCAGTGAAACTCTCCCTTTGGCCTTGCAGAAGGGGAATCCATGGCTACAACTCGACCGAAAGTGGCACCCAGTGCACCGAGACCGGGTAGACCGAGGGTCCGAACTGCAAAATCCTCGTGGTCGGGATACATCTCAAAGTTAATCTTATGGCTCACCGTGAACTGGTATTTCTGCTGCAGCTCATTTAAGCACTCCTCCAGGAGGCTCTCGACGTAGGGACGGAGGATCTGCGCTTCGGTCTTCGCGAGCTTGATCGAAAAGTTCAGGGATTCGAAGCGATCGAAACGATCGAAGCTGTCGATCAGGCGAAGCGTGTTCACCGTCCAGATATTGTAGGGATCTCCTTCATAGGCTCGCTCCAGTGCTTCTTTGCCGGCTTCTTCTTCGCCTAGACGTAGCAGGTTGATTCCCTTCGAAGCCAGGGCTGACCATTGATCTGGTTTCATCTGGACCGCCTGATCGTAGAAATCGACGGCATCTTCAAAGCGCCGTTTGGAAACCGCCAGGTCTCCGAGAAGTTCGTAGAAGTCGGCATCTCTCGGATTGACGGCGAATACTTCACTCCGACGCTGTTCAAAACCCTGCTCGTTTCCGAGGAAGTACTCGCGGGCTGCTCGAAGCTCCAGAAAAGGTAAAAATCCGGGATTAAGAGAAAGCCCCCGCTCAATCAACTCGCTGGCTTTGTCCCAATCGTCCTCTTCAACCGCTGAAGCAGCTTGATAGGCGATCAGTTCAAGGTTGTCCGGGGCTTCAGAAGCAAGTTGCTCGATGATCTCTCGAGAGCCCGGCTTTGATTGGTCGCGTAACGCTCTTGCCAATCCGAGCCGCGCATCTGCCTCCGTCCATCGGGGTGGATACTGAACCGAGGCAGGGCTGGCGATCGCGTCCTGAAAGATCGATTCCGCCTCCGCGGCATTGTACTTTTCGAGGTAGAGGTGACCCCAATCCACATACATTGACCGTGAGACGGGGTTGCGGCGGGCGGCTTCCATGAAAATCTGATTGGCTCGTTCCCACTGCTGTAGCTTCCAGGCCGCATAAGCCGCCTGGCTGAGTTCTTCAGAAGTCTGTAGCGAACCGGCCCTGTACAGGCTCAGCAGCCTTTCCGCCAGCTGCTTCTGTTCGGACTGCCTGCCTCCCCGTTCCGCCAGTTCCAGGCGAAGCCGTAAGGCATATGGATGATCGGGCGCCTGGCTGAGAGCCCTTTCTGCCTCCTGGTAGGCTCCGGAATTGATTTGATGGAGTATCTGCTCGAAGTCAACGGCGCCGCTCTGGGCCAAAGCCTGCACTGCGATCGCCATCGAGATACAGATCATTGAGAGCAGGCTTCTCATGAGCCGGAGTCACCTCCTTCGAGGCTTTCAATTTTTTCGTTGAGGGTGGCCAGCCGGACGAGCAGAGTTTCGAGTTGACGGAAATACTCGTCCTCCGGCAGCTGGGTCTTCCTCAACTTCAAGTCCTCGATCTCACGCTCGACGTCGATGCGCTGGCGAGCCAGGCTCTGCGCCTCCGCGCTTTCATATTGACGAGGTGCCGGCCGGGCCAGGTAAGCCGAAGCGGCAAAAGAGGCTCCTTCAGCTTCAGAAAGTACTGCATGTTCCGTCTGGATTCGTCCTCTTTCTTCGTACCATCGCTTAACCTGCTGTTCGCTGTACTGAAAAGCTTCTTGAATGGATACGCGTCCGTCTCGATTGGCGTCCGCCTCCTCGGATTCGGCAGCTTCTATAAAGAAGGACATGAAGAGGGGAGGCTGCCGCTCACGTTCACTCCGCGTAGCGGTGACAATCACCCGACCAGGTTGAGCCAGACTAGTCAGGGCCCCGCTGGCACTGGTAGCGCCGATCAGGACTGATCGGGATCCCGGGTGATCGCTCAGCAAATCCTGAATTTCAGCGTCTGTAAGATCGGGTCCCGCGATGTTGAACTTATAACCTCTACTGTCGTGGCTTCCGTGGCCGATCAAAAAGAGCCACATCTCTCCATTCGCGTTGAGCGATGAGGAGACTTCTGTCATGGCTTGCAGAATGGCCTCTTTCCGGACCTCACTTCCGTCTACGAGGCGAGACACGGCGTTCATTTGCTCCCGGCAGATGCGGTCAGTTTCTTTCCCCCATTTCTGGAAATTTTCTTCAAACTCGGGGACACCTCCCAAACCCGTGACAATCACGCAAGCGGTGTCAGCGCCCTGGCCGTGAGCCAGCCCTCCGGCTGCAGTTGTCGCCAGTAATGCTGTCAGGCAGCCAAAGCCGATCATTACGGCCGTCTTAACCCGCTTCTGCCATCGACCTGGTCGATCTGGCCGCTGTAAGTTCATATCCGGTCTGCTTGCGCTTGCCGCAGCCACTTTAGATAGCTCCTTGCCGTTTCCTCAAAATCCATTCCGTACAGGCGAAGAGGAGAAGGATCAAAAAATTGAAAGGCATATCCCAGAGATCGAGAACCTGGACTACGGAGGAGCGGGACTCCGTAAATACGATTTCTTCCGGAAGTTTTTCCACCTCAGAAAGAGGATAGTAACGCCCGCCCGTTTCGCTCGAAATCTTCTCGAGAAAACCTCTATTCTGAACGGGATCAAAGAATTCCCGGCGGCCGGTCGAGGTCAGAAAGAAAGTTTCGGCTTCACGAAGACTTTCATCGTCAAGCTCAGCGGCAGTGGCCC
>DATGOF010000407.1:0-2042 GCA_035306285.1 Acidobacteriota bacterium
TCACCTGCTTCACGGCATATATAACTGTGGGATCGCAAGCCAGCCTCATATTCAATGCCAGACGATTATGAAAGACCGATGAAACCACGGGGCGCTCCTCCCGAAGACCGGTCTCCTTTTCGATCAGGGAAGCCAGTGTCACAACTTCCCGAACCGTCATTTGCAACTCGCGCGCCCGAGCTTCTTCGGCCTCTGTCCAGTTTTGCTGAAATCGTTTGACCATCGTCGTGACGATCTCCTGTTCACTGGTGCCCCGTAGGAAGTGATAAGTGTCCGGGAAGAGATATCCCTCGAGGTTCTGCGCTTCTGGATCGATTTCCGAGATCCATTCGGTATTCTGGAAAATCTGGGCGAACCTTTCGATTGTTCCGAAACCTGCAGCGACGAAGATCGCAGCGATCTCCTGCATGTCTCGTCCTTCCGTGATCGTTACACGATGGTAGTAGAAATCGCCCCTGTGGAGCTTGTCGGCCAGGTCAGAGATCGAGTGGGGCCCGCGAAATCGATATTCTCCGGCCTTCAGTCGTCCTGCCGTGCCAGCGAGTCTGACATACAGCTGGAAGAGCCAGGGAGAAGTGATGAGGCCTTCTTTCTCCAAGATCTTGCTGATCTGGATCACTCCGGCTCCTTCAGGAACTTGAACAATTTTGTCCTGGGCTGCGGCACCGTGAGGAGTTTCAATTTGGAGCCAGAACCATGCGGCGGCTGCGAATCCTACCAGCAGCAGGAAGATGAGGGATGAAACGAGGAACTTACCCCAATGATTTTTTATGAAGTCATATCGGCTCATGGCTTGACTCTTCAAGGTAGCGTCGAAGAATGACTGCCGCAGCAAATTCGTCGCGCCGGCTTCTCCGGTCCGCCACTCTAATCCCGGATTCTGCCATCAGCTCTTCGGCTTCTTTGCTGGACAGACGCTCATCTATCCATCTGATCGGCAAGTCAATATGCTTCTGAATCTGCCCGACGAGAGTCTGTATCGTCTGCATTATCAATGCGTTACGTCCGTCTAAATGGAGTGGCTTTCCAACGATGATTTCGGCCACATCCCATTCCTCAGCAAGCTGAGCAATGGCTGCGGCGTCAACATCCAGGTTTCGCCGCTGCAGTGTCTGGAGAGGGCGGGCCGTCATTCTCAACGGATCGCTTATGGCGACTCCGATTCTCTTGTGCCCGATGTCCAGGGCCATTAAACGTTGTCTCATCGGCGCTAGACGGGATTTTCGTCCTTGTTGCACTATCGCAAGCTAAGCTATAATCCTACCTTCAGACGGTCGTTTCGTGCCACTAATGGAGTGACCCTCATACGGCCGGTGAAACAATGTCACTATAATGGGCAGCATGGTCAGTCGGATCAAACTTACAATTCTATGCCTCTCTTCTCTCATCGTTGTCTATGGGCTGGTTGGGGGGATGCTCGACAAAGTGTCTGCCCGAGACGATGCCTATCGCGATCTTTCCGTATTTTCTGACGTCCTGTCGAAAATCCGCGATGAGTACGTTGAGGACCCAGATATGACACAGGCTCTCGAGGGGGCACTGCACGGAATGATGGAAGCACTCGACCCCTATTCCAGCTTTGTTGATGCCGGAACCTATAAGGAACTCAAGGGGAGAGAAGAGGATGGGGCATCGCCGGGTCTGGTCATCTCGAAAAGGTACGGTTATGTCTATATTGTATCGGTTGATGAGGGTAGTTCCGCTCAGCAGCAGGGTTTGAGAACCGGCGACTTGATCGAATCGATTGAAGGCCGACAAACGACGGTCATGAGCCTATGGGAAGCACAGCATCGTTTAATGGGACCGGAAGGCAGTACGGTCGATCTCAGAGTCATTCGTTCGCGCCGTTCGGAGCCTTATGAAGTCAGTCTCACCAGACATCCTATTACGCCCATGGAAGTGACCGCGCGGATTGTAGATGGCAATATCGGGCTGCTTCGTATTCCGGGATTTCTCCCGGGTACGGCTGAGACTGTGAAGAGTAAGCTTCGACTGCTCGAGTCATCGGGTGCCAAGGGCTTGCTGGTGGACGTACGGGGTAC
>DATGOF010000408.1:0-3245 GCA_035306285.1 Acidobacteriota bacterium
GTCGGTCTCCACGGCGACATCCAGCTGGTGCCTTTTCCAGCCTATGGAGATTTCAGCGATACCGAGCTTATACGCCGGCTTCCCGGGATCAGCCATGGCGGTTGGCGGCGCTTCATGAATGCGACCCCGGACTAACAGTGCGGATACATAGACGTTCGGGGCATAGTAACCCCGGATGGGAACCTCGATGACAGGCTTCTCAGCGACGACTTCGCGAAGGTAGGTTTCTATGACACCTTCTCGTTCGACGGTCACAAGCGCTGTCGCCCTCCCGAAAGGCATCCTGACCTGGAAGCGTGCGATATCGCCCGGCTCATAGCTCTCCTGTTCCGGTATCAGGTCGATACGATCGTCATCCCCCACTGCAAACCAGTTGTCTTCGCCTGCCACCCATAGGCCACGATGAGTAACGACCCGGCGCCCCTCCTGATCTCGGGTTACGGCCTGGACGATCACATTTCCGGAGACTGGAGGCGGTGAACTGCACTCGAATATGCCGTGCTCATCGGTGCTTCCCTGACAGACTTCCCCAAGAGCTCGAGTGTCAGTGAAGTGCTCGTATGCATAAAATCCGCCCACCAGGCGCTTTCGGTGGGAAAAGGTGTTTCGTTGAAAGAACTCTATGCTCACCGGAGCTCCGGCAACCGGATTACCATCAAGGTCTACTACAACGGCAGTAGCCTCGATTGAATCCTCGGTAAGCACCCAGTCGTCGACCTTGATCCCGATTCTCCTTCCCGCGGGCCACACCGGAATATCCGTGGCCACAGTTTGCATCTCACCATTGGGATCTCGATACTCCAGTTCTGCCGTTAATCTCCGTGGGCGCTCGACGCGGGGCAGATCCTCGATCGTGACCCGTCCTGACCCCATCTCGTCGAGTTGAAGTTCCACTAGATGAAACTCCTCTGGGCTATCCTCTTCTCGCTCTCCGCTTCGAATAATGCCTTCCGTCACTTCCCCTTCCGAGAAACGAAAATCATCGTATCCTGGAACAGCAGAGCTCCAGACATCTCCCAGTCGGTAACGCAGCCGGACCGGAAGGTTCGATGCGACACCCCCGCCAAGAAACTCGACGGAGAAGTCGATTGAAACCTGAGAAGGCTGCACCAGTTCTTCGGCCGGAGGCCGAAGCGTTGCCCTCATAATGGGTACTCTGAATTCTTCAACTCGAAAGCTTCCTGAAGTCCAGTTCTCTGGCTGACCTGATCCATCTCTGGAAAGTTCGATTGAATATGATCCCAGTCGAGCGTCTTCAGGGATCTCCCAGCTGCTCAAACCGATGCCCTGCTCGTCCAGTTCCAGAGGAAATTCGAAGCTCTGGTCACTTCCCATATGACGAATGACCAGTTTGTTGGGCTTGAGCTCTGCCGGCATTTGATCGAAGCCATTCGACGTGGGTCGTCGGACGACGTGTTTCATATGAACCGTCTCGCCGGCCCGAACCAGTGCCCGATCCAGTATGGTGTGGGCTGAAATCTCTTCTGCCTGCCAGGACGTCATCAATTGAAAACGCCATGGTTCGATTCCCTCCGTCCACTCTGAATGGACAAGTCCCAGATCATCCCCTAGACGGGCGCTCACCAGGAGTCCCTGGTCAAAGGGTCCGTAACCGCAGCGCGTCACCTCATCTCTGGATGGCAGGTCCACATTGAGCAGACCGCGACTGTCGGTCGCACCCTCAGCGAGCAACCTCCCTTCACAATCGCGGATCTGCACCGCTGCACCTTCGACCGGCCGTCCCTCAGCCAGGGAGGTCACCCAGACCAGTGATTGTTCAAATCCCCACTTAAGATGAACGCCGAGGCCGGTCACCAGTACCGCCGTAGGGACATACATCGGCTCCGAGGTCCCGAGGAGTGACGCGCCCAGGATCTCACTCTTCAGTTCGACGACGTAAAAGCCCGGACCGGGTAGCGGAATGCCTATAACTTCGAAGTCCTTTTCGGTTCCAGGCCGCGGTAGGACGAAATCCTGAGGCTTAAACATAGAGGGCGCCTCAAAAATCGAACGATTTCGGTCCTCCCAGCTTCTTTGGCGAATCATTCGCACCCAATTCATCATCTGGAGGGTTTCATCGGGTTCAATTCGCTGAAAGCTTCCAGAGATGAAGGGTGCTGTATCGGCTCTCCACCAATCCAGGTCCAGGGTCGACTCCAGGTTTCGCACTGTTACCGGAAGTACCGGATTTTCGGCTTCGATGATTCCGAAATCGGCCGCAAATTTGGCCAGAGGAGGGTACTGGTCGGTCCGGATTTCGAAGGGAAATCGATCGGCATTGACGAGCAGCCGCCCGGCGTCGTCTCTCAGACCGGATGGTAAGTGCAAGGTAAAACGGCTCAGGGGCGAGAATGGGCCTTCGAATTCAACATACTGCACCCAGTCCCCATCAGTGAGGCGAGGTGCAACGAAAGTTCCTGGAGGTCCTTCCAGCCTGATACTCTCCGCATCGGTCCGAGAAATCGGGGCGGAAAAACGAACCATGATCGGAGTCAAGGGGATGCAATCCCGATCCGGATTCTCGCGTCGACAGGAAACAGTGGCCGTAAAGGCCGGACGAGTTCTAAATTGAAATGTCTGCGTCTGTTGACTCGTAATTCCAGAAGTAGCACGAATTCCCGAGTCCCAGACCAGGTCTACCCGGGTCAAG
Organism: Acidobacteriota bacterium; assembly: GCA_035306285.1. GTDB lineage: Bacteria > Acidobacteriota > UBA6911 > RPQK01 > JAPXNP01 > DATGOF01. The sequence continues at coordinate 2,651 of DATGOF010000408.1, forward strand.
GCAGGGAAACGCTGACGTGCTTGTATGAGCACAACGTGGTCAGGCATGTTGTTGGCAGAAAACTGGTTCTCGAGAATGATTGATCGGGCATCTCCGTCTATCAATTCAACCCGAACCGGACTCGCCAGCCCATCAACCGTGAAAAACGCATGCTGGACAACCGACGACTCGTCGACCGGCCCATCCAAAATCAGGATGAAAATCTGCTCTTCATCTATGTTTCCGAAACCGTCCGACGGCAAGATCTGTCGAACCGCCGGGGCTCCTGTGGAAAAGCGGAAGCTTCCTTCACGAATCGTTCTTCCATCCAGCGTCTTGAAATCCGCCATCACGGTAAACCTGCATTGCACTCCGGCCGGCAGTGGCGACGGAAATTCATAGACCCACTCTCTGGCGTCGATCCACCTTCCTTCTCCGACTTGCTCCGGAGAACAGCTGACCTGAAAAGGCGACGCGCTCGAATGGGGATCGCCAAAGGGAACCACAGGAGTGGAAAAAGTGGCCCTCACCTGCTGGACGTCACGAGAAACCCCCTGAGGAGAAAAGGAAACTACCTCTGGAAGCGAGCCCTCCTGCGGAGGGGCCGCCGCGGCAG
>DATGOF010000409.1:0-6810 GCA_035306285.1 Acidobacteriota bacterium
CAGATGTAGAAGCCGCTCTACTCCGGCTCCCATAGTCTGCACCCATTTTAACTTCTTACCGGCGCGCACCTGCTCTGGCGTGATGTTTCCGATCAGAGCGTCCGCATCAGCGATTTCCTCTAGGACCCGGTCTCCGCTTAACTGGATAATTCGGGCCTCCGGAGCCACACTTTGCAATTCCTCCAGCAATGCCTTGTCTGAGTAGGTGAGCAGTATTTTTTTCTGGCCATCTTCAGCGAGGATGTAACTCGATAGACCGACACAGAGCAGTGAGAGCAATGAAAATAGAACCGTTAAGCGGCGCATGTATCTTCTCCTTTCGTTTTGCCGTGGCGGATAGTCTTCCTTGCGAAGCTCAAAGAATCAACTGCAAATAGCGCGGGGGTGGGTAGAATTCTATTCTGAGGAGCAACCTGAACGGATGAAATTGAAATTCCTTGGGACCCGTGCCAACACCGAAGAGAGGTCGAGAATCCACTATCGCCATAGTTCGCTGTTGGTCACATGGCGGCAGACTGAAGTAATGATTGATTGTGGCGAAGACTGGGAAGGAGAGCCGGAAAAGCTGGAGGTCGATTTTATTGTTCTGACCCATGCCCACCCGGACCACGCTTGGGGCCTGAGATCCGGTACTTCTCTTCCCGTATTTGCAACTGAGGCAACCTGGAGCGACCTGCATACTTTCCCGATTGAGCGCAAGTACACGGTCACCTTAAAAGATCCTTTCACGATAGGAGACATCACTTTTGAGGCTTTTCCTGTCGATCACTCCACACGGTGTCCGGCAGTTGGGTACAGAATCACCGCCGGACCGTATTCCATTTTCTACGTCCCTGATGTCGTTTATATACCGGATCGAGAGTCGGCATTACGGGATATCGACCTCTACATAGGAGACGGTGCAACCGTTACACGCTCGATGGTACGCAAGGCTGGAGATTCTTTGGTCGGGCATACACCTATCCGGACTCAAGTGGGCTGGTGTCAGAAATCCGGAGTGCCGCGTGCTCTGTTCACTCATTGCGGAACTGAGATCATAAAAGCAGAACGAGAAAGAATCGAACAGCAGATCAAGATCCTGGGCCAAGAGAAAGGTGTCGATGCCTCCATCGCTTACGATGGTCTGGAAATTGTGCTCCCCTAACCGATTTCATGGGCCTCTCGCGCAACGGCCAAACAACCTCGTCGCGCGGGAACCGATCAGTTCATTTCTTTTTCCCCTTCCTTGAGGAAGGTTGCTTCTTCTTCAATTCTCCGGCTGCGTCCGCTGACTTCAATATGTCGCGAATGGTCGCTCCCTCGAGCCCTCTGAAAAACTTTTTCGTCAGTGCGAACTGATCCTTGAGGCCAGTGGAGCTTCTGGCCAAGCGAGCGCTCAAGGCCGCTAGATTGTCAAGGACTTCGCCGCTGAGTTTTGTCTCCAAGATATCGAGATTAGTTGACTGACTCAGAATTGGGCGTGCCGCTCGAACAGCCAGCCCGAAAGCTTCGTCATCCTCGGACAAAATCTTACCCACTCTGGCCGCTTCCCTTCTGACGATCGCCTCGACGATTTCCCCAAGCGGTCCAGAACGGCCTAGCTGATCTCTCAAGCGCCTCAGTTGTCTTTCCTTTTTCCGCACAAGCCTGAGGCGCGCCTCCCCCGCCCCGATTTCATTCGCGAATAGAGAATCGATTATGGCTCGTGCCACGCACGTGCACACGGTGCTCAGATTTAAGGCACTAAAGACCGCGTTGATATCGTTGCCAATCGTAATGGGTACCCCCGTAGCGTTCGTCCCACCCGCAAAAAGCAGACCCACTACAGGAAACGTTCCGGCCAGCTCCCCCGCCGTTTGATTCAGAATGAAGGAACCAGAGTCTCCCGCATTACTGAAAGGGTTGCCATCCGTCGAAGTCACGATGAAGCAATTCTGGATGCGTCCCAATCGAGTTCGATTTCGGTAGGTAACTGCCAGAGTCGCGTTAATTGTGGTGATCTGCCCATTTGTCGTGAGTCTTGTTGTGCGTCCCCGCTTCTGGACATTCATTCCGATCGCCGGTGCCTGGATCTCATATGCGGCCGGGATGTTGAGCTGGGTAATGTCATCAGTCCGATCAACCTCGATCGTACCGATAGCTGCATCCACCACTGAAGTTGGAGGATTTGCGCCAACTACATTGGGCACGGTGTTGACTGTAATATCTCTCTTTAACTGACCGATCACGTCATCCGGTAAAGTTCCACCGTCGAGACGGCCGGGCTGAACGACTCGCCGTAGCACAGGCATGGTATCCAAATTGGAAATCACGTGATTGTTGGTGAGCAGGACAATTGTGTGGTCGGTGTTGTCACAGGCCCAACCTCCCAGCGTTCCTGCCGATACCGATGCCTCCGGGCCGATACTGCACCCTCCCGGAACCGGGCGGTAGCGAGTTGTATCCTGCTGAGCGTCGAGTGTGCTAACTTCGTTGACATCAGTGCCCACCAAATCGTCTCCCAGTGCGCGCAGTTCCCTGGGAATGATCTCGTGGTCCGCCAGGGCTTCAGGAGGGGCCTTTCGATTGACAAAGACCTGGACACAAATCTCCTTCGTCTGCTTGCCTCGTCGCCATCGATAGCCCGTACCGACCCCCACCACTTGCCGGAGGGCCAAGAGTGCTTCCATGTGTTTTTCCTGGGCAACCAGCGCTTTGATGACTTCATCTCTCTCTGCCATGATTCCTCCTAGTACGCATCCGGGATGCTAATACAGACAATCTCGTAGGGAGTTGGCCCAAGAATCTGCCGTAACTGGCCTTCGATTTCTTCGGACCGTGCAGGAACCGCCACAAACACTTGTATGACAAGACAGGAGGGATCCTTTCCCGTCGACCGACCGATTCCCACACCGGACACGCCCTGGACTTCCATGAGACGATCGCGGACCTCGTCCAGACGCCGAGTTAATGAATACGTTGCGTTTTCCGAAGAGTTATCCCCGTTCACATTGACACTCCTCACAGGATTACCTGGTTGAGGCACGCGGAAGCAGATGTGACAGAGGGATGGCTGTCACCAGTAATCGTTTACCAATAAAGCTATTCCTGGAGAGCCCTCCTGTCAACTGGCCTATACAACGAGTTCAGGTCAGAATCACCAATTCGGCGGTTTGAATTCTGGCTGTTTTCATTTCGTACTTTCCTCTGCTACCCTCGCTCGAACCTAGGAATCTCTGAAAATCGTGCAGGTTCGCGTACGGTTTTTTGCTTATAGATTAATTTCCCTGGAGAAAGCCTATGAACGCTGAAGAGCTTAAGAAGCTGCAAGCCCCGTTAAAGGAGAAGTATCGCCGGAACCCGGAGGTGGCAATGATCACCCTGACTGCGAAAGGCAGCCTTGGGGAGGGAATCAGTTGCAACGTCGAGACCGGCAAAGCAATTGCCCGGGCAGGGTTGCACCCTGCGACAGGAGGAGACGGTCTTTCACTCTGTTCCGGAGACATGCTATTGGAAGCACTGGTAGCCTGTGCCGGCGTGACCCTGAAGGCCGTTGCAACAGCCATCGGTGTTGAAGTGCAGGGTGCCACCATCAAAGCCGAAGGGGATCTGGACTTTCGGGGAACCCTGGGAGTGTCAAAGGAGGCTCCGGTCGGCTTTAAGCACATCCGGCTCGATTTCGATCTCGACTCTCATGGCTCAGACGAAGAAATCGCAACTCTAATCCAGCTGACCGAGCGATACTGTGTGGTTTACCAGACTTTGAGCCGGCCACCCTACATTTCACTTTCTTATCGCAAGGCCAGCCCAAGCACACGTTAAGTCAACCCCATCTGGATCAAGGCTCTGGCAACCGGAATGAACCCGGCAATATTAGCACCGGCTACATAATTGCCTGGGAAGCCGAACTCCTCCGCTGTCCGGTAGCAGGTCGCATGGATCCTGCTCATGATTTCCTGGAGGCGCTTCTCCGTGTACTCAAACGTCCACGAATCGCGGCTTGCGTTCTGCTGCATTTCGAGTGCGGAAGTCGCTACCCCACCTGCATTAGCCGCCTTTCCGGGTCCGAACAACACCTTTGCTTCCAGAAAAACCTTGATTCCCTCGGGCGTAGTCGGCATGTTTGCCCCTTCCGCTACTGCAATGCATCCATTTCTGACAAGCGTCATGGCGTCTTTTCCGGTAATCTCGTTTTGGGTGGCCGAGGGCATGGCGACATCACAGGGAATTTCCCAGATATTCCCACCTTCAACGTAGTGCGCGTGGGGATGATAATCGATGTACTGTCGAATTCTGCGTCGCTCGACTTCTTTGATCTGTTTGAGCGTTTCCAGATTGATTCCTTGCTCGTCGTGAACATAGCCATCCGAGTCAGAACACGCAACCACATGTCCACCCAGCTGGTGAATTTTTTCAACCGCATAGATGGCTACATTTCCGGAACCGGAAACTACGCAGGTTTTGCCTTCGAGGGAGTGTCCATTCGCTCTCAACATCTCTTCGGTGAAAAAAACGACGCCATATCCAGTGGCTTCCTTTCTCACCTGCGACCCGCCATAATTCAGGCCTTTCCCAGTAATCACGCCCGACTCGTAACGATTCGTAATGCGTTTGTACTGGCCAAAAAGGAAGCCGATCTCGCGGCCTCCGACTCCGATGTCTCCCGCCGGCACATCGGTGTACTCACCAATATGACGATAAAGCTCCGTCATAAAGCTCTGACAAAACCGCATCACCTCGTCATCAGACTTCCCCTTCGGGTCAAAGTCAGAACCACCTTTGGCGCCTCCGATCGGAAGACCCGTGAGGGCGTTCTTGAAAATCTGCTCGAAACCAAGAAACTTGACCGTCCCGAGGTAGACAGTGGGATGGAATCGTAATCCACCCTTGTAGGGACCCAGTGCACTGCTGAACTCGACCCGAAAACCCCGATTGATCTGAATTTCACCTCGGTCGTCTTGCCAGGGCACGCGAAAGATGATCTGCCTTTCCGGTTCACAGATCCTCTCGATAACTTTACGCCGACCAAATTCTGGGTACTTCACCAGAACCGGTCCCAACCACTCGAGAACCTCTCGGACAGCCTGATGAAACTCCTCCTCGCCCGGATTCTTCTTAATCACATGCTGATAAATCGCTTCGATTCGCTCGTCAATCATCCCAGTCCGTCACTCCTGAACTTCTAATAAATGTCGCGCTCTTTGTGAGGGACACGCTGTCAGCAGGTACAGCGTGCGTGCAATTCGAGCCTCAGAGTATATCAACCATCCGCAAGAACTGACTCGCGTCTTGGTGAGAAGCGTATTTAAGGCTGTTTAGACGAGTGGGGGAAGGTCCGCACTTTTCGGATTGCATCGGAAGATGAGATTCCTGAGGATGGGGCTTCGTGAAAATCGGGGCTTTCTCAAAAAGCAACTCTCTCTTTTTTGTGAGACACCGGGGACCGAATGAAGCTCATGACCGCAATATTGTCTCCCGGAAGGTGAAGACGAGCCATTCGTAATGCCTGAGCTGCGCCTGAGTAAGGGGCTGTCTTCACCAGATTCGTGCCGAGGTTCGTTATCTGAGGGGCGTTACCCCTGGCGGTGGGTCGGGTCCAAAAAAGCGACTGCCTCTTGAACCTTTCTCTGCTGCAAAACGATAACACAAAGACCTGGAATGATGGTGACGTCGTTCAAAAAATGGCCCGGGGCAAACAAAACTTCACCCCGGGCCTACGTTCAGCTGACCACTTATGCATCCACCTACTGGACGTCAATCTTGACGGCCTTCTTCTTCTCCTCAGCGGGCATTGGTACCTGTACTTCGAGAACACCGTCTTTGAACTCCGCCCGGAGGCTGCCCGGATCGACCCCTTCTGGCAATCTCATGCAGCGGTAAAACTTTCCTGCAAACCGCTCCATTCGGTAGTAGTTCGCTTCGTCGACTTCCGATTCCTCTTTCCGCTCTCCTCGGATAATTAAATTGCCTTCTTCCACGCTGACTTCAACATCTTCTTTCTTTGTACCTGGCAAGTCGGCCTTGATCACGAGCTTTCCTTCCTTTTCGAAAACGTCGACATAGGGGCGCCAGCCATCTCTCGTCTGCAATGGAAATAGCGATCGACGTCGCAGAAGGGGAAGGCTCCAGAAGCGTTCCATCTCACTGAAAAAGTCGTCAAATAACGACTCCACCCGCCCTCGGGGTACAAGCTCCGCTCCCGTTTCCGGTTTCTTGACCTCGGTTGCCATACTTTCCTCCTTTCTTTTAAGTTGACAACTTCTGGGACTAATTTCTACAAGGCACATCCCGTGCCAAATCCTGATGTCATCCCGCGGACCTCTCCCGTTCTGGGGCTCTCTTGAGATCCCGTACCAGCTGTGGTGAAAAGCCCCACTCTAGCCGCTTCAGATGCGGAAAATCACCCCGATTTTCCGCCCACCCCCCAAAATGGGGCCAGGCCTCTACAGGGCACCGGCCTCTACAGGGCACCCCCAGAAAATGGGGACAGAAAATGGGGACAGGTCCCTACTGGGAGATGGGGACACAGCAAGAAATGGGGACAGACCTCCGCAGACACCCAGCAGACGGCAGCGAGAAATAGGGGGCGCAGCGAGAAATGGGTCCAGCTATAGGGGACACCAGCTATTGGGGACAGGTCACAGCTGGGGCACCAGCTATAGGGGACAGGTCACTACTGGGGCAGAAGCGTCCAGCTATAGGGGTCCAGCTATAGGGGACAGGTCACTGTTGGGGGCCAGCTATAGGGGACAGGTCTCTACTGCGCAGGAGCGTCCGGCTATTGGGGACAGCTATTGGGGTCCAGCTATAGGGGCTATAGGGGACAGGTCACTACTGGGGCAGAAGCGTCCA
>DATGOF010000410.1:0-4150 GCA_035306285.1 Acidobacteriota bacterium
GATAGCCCTAACGGAAGTGGATGCAGAGGAGGCCTGGCCGCTGAAGGGGTATCCGGAGCACGGGCCGCATCGGGATGAGCCTTACTTTGGCGTCTACCAGGCTTTGATCGAGAAGACTCTGGCCATCGCACGCGATGACGGCATTTCTCTGCTCATAACCGGGGACGGCGGTGATGAACTGGTCGGGGCCTGGATTTACGATCCCTTCGGACTGGCGCGCCAGGGAGCATTCCGTAAAGCATGGCGAGAAGCCCATTTCTATTCGCGAACGGTCGGATTTAAGAGTCGGGGACAATTCCTGATGGGGATACTGCCTCGTCTTCTCTTTAAGAACAGGCCTATTGCAGGTCAGAGAGTGTCCTGTCCTCGCTGGATCCACCGTGACTTTGCGCGGAGAACCGGATTGCTCGAGATGATTGCCCTTCAACAAGGGAATCGTTTACAGACTCCCGTGCACCAGAGAAAGGCAATCCTTTTGTCACCGGCTCTGGCTCGCTGGTTGCGCTGGCTGGAAAGAAGCTATGCACAGTTTGCGATTCAATTCTCGGCTCCCTGGACGGACAGACGGCTGGTGGAGTTTATTCTGTCCATCCCGCAGTGGGTGGTCCATCAGTCCGCCGAGCCTAAACGTTTGGCGCGACAGTCAATGCGAGGAATTATGCCGGAGAGAACCAGAGTGGAAGCCGGCAAGCGAGAACCCGATCGGCTCTTCCAGCTCGGAATGAAAATTCATGGTCGTCTTACGATTGAGTATCTCGTCTCCACCGCCTCGGCGGGAATCCGGGGATATGTCGATAAGGAGGTACTACTGGAAGAGTATCGTCAGTATTTGGCCGGGAAAATGCCCAGGCACGACCTCTGGGCTCCCCTAACCCTGGAAATGTGGCTGCGGGCCTTCTGGCGGCGGGAGTCAGGACGAACGCGGGCTCAGGCGAGCGGGCCGCTCTCCTCGGCCAACATTCTCCGTAGCTCTTCCGGAACAAGTGTGTGTCCATAAACCGCTAACCCGGAGGGGTGGGTAGCGAATATCTCGCTGCCCGCGCTTCCACAACCAAAAGGAGTAAAGCGAATGAACAAAACACCTGATACTGTATCGAAGTCTTCGGCGGATGTCGGAGCGGTCTCGAAAGAGAGGCCCTATACGACACCGGTCCTGAAGACATGGGGTACAGTCTTCGACCTGACCCGGACAGGTCTGACCCATCCCGGGGCCGATGCGAAGGCTGGTAGTGTCCTTTCAAAGGGCCTCTAGCATCGGTTGTAGGTGGCGGGGTCGAGGCGGTTTATTGCGGCCTTGGCCCCTCGCCTTTTTGTTAGAACGTGTCTCCTTATTGTTGCCGATGTCACCTTCTCCTCAGGCGTATCTCATTATCCGGGATTCGGACAAATTGACCTACTCGTGTGGGCTTCCCGGCTTCGCGTCGATCACGGTCGATCTTGTTTCATTGGCACGAGCTCTTTCGTCAAGCCGCCGGTGGTTGGAACTGGAACAGGCATTTATGGTGGTCCGATCGGATCCCGTCCCAATGCTGGGGATTCTCGGTTATTTTGATGAAGCCGAGGCCTTCAGTGTACGCAGTCTTGCCTGGCAGATCCGGCACTGGTCGCGTCACCTTTTGTATGTCGATTACCGACGGGTCGAGGACGACTGTCGACAGCTGGCACAGTTATTAAGAGAAAAAGTCGGTGAGAAGGTTCTGACTGAGACGGTTTTCACGGCTATTCCGAGAGGTGGTCTAGTAGTACTGGGTATTCTGTCTTATTTCCTGGGTCTGCGGCCGGAACAGCTGCGGCCGAGGAATGGGGATGGCTGTCAGATCGTGGTGGATGATTGTTCGATTTCAGGTGCGCGTTTTCACGAGTTTCTTTCCAGCAGCTCGGCAGAGGACATCATTTTTGCCCATCTGTACTCTCATCCGGATCTCCGGAAGAATATCTGTCGAGCCGAACCGCGCGTCCGCGACTGTCTGGCTGTCCATGATTTAAGGGACCACGCCGCCGAGTTCTTTGGCCCCGACTATCAGTATTGGCAGGAACGCTGGGAGACGCGGGGAGCGGCGTACTGGAACGGTTTTCCTGAGCGCCTTTGTTTCCCCTGGAACGAAACGGACGTGGCTGTATGGAACAGCGTAGCACAGTGTGTTGAACCGGGCTGGAGGCTCGTGCCGCCGGAATGGTGCTTCAAGAACCAGCCGGACATCCAACGGATCCAGCTGCAGGACCGACATCACGGTTCGGTTCGGCCGACCCCAGGAGTTCTTTATGGGGATCTTGGCGAGGAAACCCTCATCGCCGACGTGACCGAGGGCCGAATGTTCGTACTGGACGGAACCGCCAGAGAAGCCTGGAAGGCTCTCCTGAATGGGGGCAGCTCCCAATCGCAACGCGATATTGGTGAACTGGCTGCGTCCGGCAGCAGACCAAAAGCCGAACTTGACGGCTATTTCAATGAGTTTGTGAAGGCTCGACTCCTGGAACGGCAGAATGCGTACTGAAAGCCCAAGGAAAAGCAATCCGGAGCGCTGGAATCAGTCGCAATCCTTGCCGACAATTTGTGCCCGAATTTTTGCGACCGATCTCTTTACCGATTTCGATTTTCGAATTGCTGTTCCCCAGAACCTGTCCAATCCTGAACTGTTTCTTGCGCGCGCTGGTGAGGGCGAACTTGTGTCACGAGCTAGCTCCGAAGTCCCCGTATTTTCGACTCATACGGCTTATGAAGATGGACAGCCACATTGTTCCCTTTACAAGGGACCAGGAGGAGATCTCTTTCACTTTCCCAGAATTGGAACTTTTCGATTATGGGGCGACCGAATTGAATACGATCTGGCCGAAGGTTCGAATCTCGCCATGATGGAAATATGCTTTCTTGGCGTCATCTTTTCCTACTGGCAGGAACTCAGAGGAAGGATCGCGTTGCACGCATCGGCGGTCAGCGTGAACGACTCCGCGATCGCCTTTCTGGCGAGTCCATGGAGTGGCAAGACTTCTCTCGCTGCGGCCCTGATCCGGCGGCAACACCCATTGATCAGTGATGATATCGCCTGCTTGGATCTCGCAACCCAAGAAGTGCTTGTTTTGCCTTCATATCCGCAAATGAGGATGTGGCCGGAGCAGCTCGACAATTTTGGATGTCGATCTGCCGGTTTGATTCGGGTCTGGCCGGGTGTTGATAAATGGTTTGTCCCAGTCGGCCCGCAAGGATTTGGTGCCTTTTGCGATCAGGCAAGACCTCTTCGGTGTATCTACCTTCCGCGCAGAGAAGAATCTGCTGACTCCGTTGAAATCTCTCTGCTTCAACCAGGAGAAGCATTGATTGAGCTGGTCCGTTTCTCTTTCCTCCCCCGAACTCTCAGCGCTGCTAGACTGGAAGCCAAGCGGCTTGGGGCCCTGAAAAGAATCGTGACAGAAGTTCCTGTGAAGCGATTGATTTATCCGCAGGGGTTCCAGCATCTGAATGCGGTTTGCCGCGCAATTGAGGAAGACACCTGATCCATCCTGCCAAAGCCGGTAGCGGGGCATGTATCTTGTCCCGACACAGCCCTCGAAACTATTCTCATTACATCACGTTACAATTGAGATTTACCGTCTGGAACCGGAGAGCAGTCCGGGCGAGAAAAGAATGCCGGCACGACAGGATCAAGCATGTCACACTCTCATCATCACCACCATGACCATTCCAGGGAAGCTCGGTCTGCTAACCGGAGGCGCCTGACCATTACCCTGATACTGGTCCTCGCCTATATGGTTGCCGAGATCATCGGTGGGCTGCTGACTGGTTCTCTGGCGCTCCTGGCGGATGCGGGGCATATGTTCTCTGATGCCGCATCGCTGGGTTTGGCACTATTCGCTATATGGATTGCAGGAAAACCATCCACATCGGCTCACACGTGGGGCTATCACAGAACAGAGATCCTGGCGGCTCTTGTGAATGGAGCAATGTTGGTGGCGATCTCCTTTTATATCTTTTACGAGGCCTATCTGCGTTTACGAGAGCCGCCCGAGGTGGATGGAGGCCTCATGGTCCTGATTGCCCTTGGAGGCCTGGTGATCAATCTTATCGGACTCTATATTCTTGAAGGTGGTCGGAGAGAAAGCCTTAACGTACAGGGCGCCTGGCTTCACGTGATGGCGGATACCCTGGGCAGCG
>DATGOF010000411.1:0-3046 GCA_035306285.1 Acidobacteriota bacterium
GAAGAAATTTCCGCCTCTCACCCTCACTGTAGCCAAGCCCACGGCAATTTCGTGCTCTATCCCATCAATCGGCCCGAATCTTGAGTGCTTTTTCGATCACTTTACCTGCTTCGGAAAGCCCCTTGAGAAATGCGGGCTAGCCATCTCATTACCGTCGGCATCGCGTAGGCGACTATTTCGGGTGCTTGTCCACCCGCCGGTGAGCCGGGGTGACGTGGGGTCGCTGATATCGAGTACTTGTAATCCATTTTCCCCTGCTGCGAGGAAAAGTTTCTCTTGCCAGTAGGACACTCCTGTAATACGACAGGGAAGATCGATTAAGCCGATTTCTTCTAAAATCCCGCCATTGTCGAAATGAAAGCCGCGAACCCTTCCGGTTATTTCAACGATCCAAAGTTCGTTTCGTTCAGAGTGCACCGTTCCAGCAATGGCGCGGGTCCGGCTGGAAGCCGCCGGGATGGGGGCTCCGCTCTCGGAAGCTTCAAAAAGGAAGAGCCCCGTGTCAGTCAGGAGCAAGAGGTTTGTCTCTTTACTCCACATGGACCATGCTCTGCCGTGAAAGGTGGCTTCTCCGGTGAACACGGGCTTCTTCCAATCATTGATATCGAAGGTTAGTAAGCGGTTTCCCACAGCCACATAGAGTCTTGAGTCGTCCATGTAGTGTGTCTCAGCCTCGCCCAAACTGAATGACGTTCCACTCATAATGCCCTGATCCTTCGAGAGCGAGACCGTGTCGATTTCTCCTTGTATCTGAGGCTCCTCGGGTCGAGTAACATCGACACGAAGGACTACGCCGGCATCATTGAGTGCATGGAGGAAGTTCCCCTCCAGGGAGAGGCTCTTAACTGAAGGGAAAGAGAATGAAGCGACTTCCGCCATTCTCTGAGGTGACGGTGTTCGGATGATTTTGATTCCGTCTGAATCAGCCACATAAAGATGTTCTTTGCCGGCCACGATGGCACTTGCATTCGACGGATGGCCGTCCACTTGACGTGGCTGCCGGAGGTCAGAAATGTCTACTGTTCGAATCAATCGGTTGCTGTCCACTAGAAAACACCTGCCATCTGCAATGTGGACATCCTTGGCCACGACACTTGGATCATAAAAGCCAATCTCTACCGGTCTTATCGGTTCGGAGATGTCAATAATCCGAAGGCCACCTGACTTTGATGCCACGAAGGCCCGGTTTCCTGCGATTTCCACGTCCATTGCCCAGCCCGGGATATCGATCTGTGATATCTCTTCCATTTCCTCTGGATCAGAAACATCAACAATTCGGAGACCGGCTGCCTGGTCGGCAAGGTAGGCGTATCTTCCCTCGACCGCTACGGACACTGGAGCATAAGGTCTATCAACATAGGTGGCTAGGCCATAGAGTCCTTCTGTCTTTGCTTCCGACGGGTTGGAAATATCCACTGAGCGGAGGCCTATCTCGACATTGGCGACGTAGGCCAGATCGTTTTGCACTGCAACACTCCACGCATAGCCCTGGTCGTACGAACCACGGGTTGCGAATCCTATTTCCCTGGGTTCTTTCGGATCAGAGACGTCTACGAGTCGTAGGCCTCCAAAGGAAGCCGCCACCAGCGCCAGGGAATCCTTGGTCTTGACATCCATTGCCTCTTCAAGAATCGGCAGGGAAGAGAGTTGACGGGGCCGTTGCGGCATTGAGACGTCGAAGACTAGTAGTCCGGCCGTACGCGCTGCGGTGTAAAGATAAGGACTGGAATAGGCGACCGCTTCACACCCGTCCTCGGTAGGGATGTTACTGAGTAAGCGAGGCTTGTCAGGACTGGTCACATCCACGATATGCAAACCCGAGGGACCTCCTGCGACAAAGGCGAGCTTGTCTGAAACCAGAATATCCCGGACGGGTGCAGCAAGTGTGATGCTGCCGATCTCGGTCGGTTCGGCAGGATCGCCCACATCGAGAATTACCAGTTCGTCACCCAGTCCCAAATAGGCATATCCCTGCAATTCAGTAACGGAATAGCTTAACGGCAGCGGAGCCCAATCGAATTCGAGGGCAATCTCCTGACTCGGGTTCGTTTCAGTGGTGTCCTCTTCGGTGCTGGAAGGAGGACCGGAAGAACAAGCAGCTATGAGTAACAGGAGGAGTAGATAAAGCCGAGTGCCGAAGGGAAGGATGGCGCTCGGCACCGGAAACCACCGGCGTCTCAAAGAAGGCTCTCGATCGGTGGGCTTAAATGACCGGTAGCTCACGTCGTGATTGTATTGACTGGAAGGAGGCGTTGTCCAGGCGATTTCCATCTTTGACCTGGAACTCGCCAGAGCGAAGTGAGCGTAGCGAATGGAGCTCTAGCCTCCTTCAGGCCAAAACAAAAAGACACACAGGCTTGGCAAAATTCCCCTTTTCAACAAGGCAGAAGAAAGGAGGAAATCGAGTCCTGTGTGTCCTGTTCCATATTATCGAGTTATGAGAGAGAGTAAAGATCCCAGGTATCTTCGATTGAGGATGGTGCGTTTGGCTCAAAAGGAAGGCATCAAGCCCACGGCCCGTCTTTTCGGGACCACGCCCAAGACGGTGCGCAAGTGGGTGCGCCGGTATCAAGAGCAAGGCTACCAGGGTTTAAAAGATCAGAGCCGGGCTCCGAAGCATCCGGCCCGGCGCGTCACTGCGGCGCAAAGACGAAAGGCCGTTCGCTTGAAAAAAGAACTTCCCTCCTGGGGAGCCGCTCGCATCAAGCGAGACTACCAACTGCTGCTCAGTGAGAAGGCGCTGCGCAAGATCTGGCGTGAGGAAGGGCTGCTGAAAAAGAAAAGACGCAAGCACAAGACGAAAAACGATCTGAGGCATATCAAGCAGCAGTGGCGCCTTTTTGAGCAGATCGGAATGGATACGAAAGACCTCGATGACATTCCCGAACTCTGGCCTCAGATTCGTCGACTGCGACTCCCTAAAGTCCAATACACGGCCCGGGAAGTCGTCAGTGGGCTTCACTTCGTCGCCTATGCCCAGGAGCGCTCTCTGACCTATGCCAATCTGTTTGTGAAGCTCCTCTTAGGCCATCTGAAAAGCTGTGGA
>DATGOF010000412.1:0-6690 GCA_035306285.1 Acidobacteriota bacterium
AACCCCTGGCTAAGTCCCCATTTCGAAGACAAAACATAGGACCCAACGAAAGCACCCGTCCTGTACCCGGCGCGCTGCAGGCGTTCGGCGACGGTGTCGAATTCTTCATCGAGATAATAGCCGAGGTTGTCATGGACCCCCGTCGTTACTGGATAAAACCCGGTCAACAGAGAAGAATGTGCCGGCAATGTTAGAGGAACCTCGCTGATCGCACCCGTAAAACGTGCTCCGTCACCAGCGATGGTGTCCAGGGTTGGGGTGGGTACCGGGCCGCCGTAGGAGCCCACATAGTCGGCTCTAAGCGTATCGATTGTGATCAGATAGATATCTGGACGAGGCGACGTCCTTTGATTCAGTTCCTCGGAAGGAGCTGGCGTCTGGCAGGAAAACACGAATAACGAAAGCAGTCCTGCCACGATTCTTGCAATTTTTCCAAGATCAGAACTCATATCCTTCTTCGCTTCTCTGTCCCATTCAATTCTATCGATCTGCCGGCTTGAAGAGCATGCCGCAAATCCCGAGTGCCGCGAATCCTTAGAAAAGGAAAATCGGGTCATTTGCATTTATTCTCGCGCCCTGGCGATCCGGCGGAACACTGATTCTCCCATCTATTTTCTCAAAGAGGACGTTTCTTAAGCTGAACCGGTTCACGAGTCTTTCGGACTCGAAGATTGAGCATTTCCACAAAGACTGAAAAAGCCATAGCGAAGTACAGGTAGCCCTTGGGGATATGCTCGTCGAGAGATTCTGCAATTAACGACACCCCGATCAACAGCAAGAAACTCAGCGCCAGCATCTTGATCGTTGGATGCTTCTCGACAAATTCGCTGATCGTTTCCATTGAGACCATCATAAGCAGAACCGCGGCGACAACTGCCACCACCATGACACCCAGTCGGTCTGTCATTCCAACCGCGGTTATGACGGAATCAATCGAAAACACGACGTCCAACGCCAGAATTTGCAAAATGACTCCTCCAAACGAGGCCACTGCGGTTGTGCCTGCAGCCACTTCGGTTCCTTCCAGTTTGGAATGAATCTCCCACGTGCTTTTGGCGAGTAGAAACAGTCCCCCTACCATGAGGATGAGATCACGACCGGAAAGCTCCTCCCCCACCACTACAAAGAGAGGTCTCGTAAGTCCGATGAGCCAGGTAATTGAAAGGAGGAGGAGGATTCGACTGGCCATTGCCACCAGCAGGCCTATCTTTCGAGCTCGTTTTTGATGGCTCTCTTCGAGCTTCTCGGAAAGAATCGAGATAAAGATAATATTATCTATCCCTAGCACCACCTCCAAGACGGTGAGCGTTATCAGCGCAATCCAGATTTCCGCCGAAAACAAGAAGTCGAACATCCTTCACCTCACATTTTCTCCAGGGGAAACGAGGAAGATACAATAGATCAAGCAACCCTTTTCCATTCGCGGCATCCAGAATATCAGGGTGTTAGTTTACATTTTGTTCGTGACAGGAGGTTCTCAGGTTCCTATAATTCCGCTTTCGATTGCTGGTTGGGGATACCAGCTGCTGAAATCGAACAAGGGGGAAAACCGTGGAAAAGTTGAATAGTTTTTTCTGTGCGCGCTGTGGACTGTGGATGCCGTCCTGGTGGAATGGTCGGTGCAAGCGTTGCCAGCCCGCGAGAAGATAGATCAATGTCAACAAGGGCGTCGGGTTTCTCGGGTCGAAGAGCATGTTTCTCCTTCGGCCCGTAGAAAACGCATTTCTCGTCTCGATCCGTTTCGGGCCCCTGCGAAGATGTAGATTTGGTCGATTTACACCTGCTTTGCCAGGGGCAGGTTATCTCGAACCATTTTCATATTTTGCATGTCGGAAATAACGGCCGACAAATAGGGGTTTTGTAAGTTCCACAGATAGGCTCGCTGTATGGTGCTACCGTCGCTCTCGACTGCGTTTAGCAGATAAGTGGAACGTCGGTCACGGTCTTGGTCTGGTCCGACGAAAAGGGGCTGTGCAGTCTTCATTGCAATGATTCCAAGGCCTCGCTCGTGAGCATAGCGCAGGGCATCGTCCACATGACGGTGGTTGACGAAATTATAGGCAACCATGGCCATGGAATAGAGAGGCTGGTCCGCCGCCGCCTTCAGAATGCCGGCAGGATCGGTGTGAGCCGAAACTCCAAGGTGACGCACCTTCCCTGCCTTCTTTAACTGCTCGAAGGCTTCAAAGATTTCCGGAAACTTTTGCAGCTCATGAGGCGTGTTCGCTCCGTGGGGACAGAGCAGGCAGTCGAGATAGTCGGTCCCTAAGCGCTTCAGACTTCCTTCCACCGATTCAATGATTACTTGCTTGTAGTTTCGGGGCCGATCGATCCGGTCGCCGTACCGCTCTTCTAGAATGTTGCTCAACGTCGCATCTTCCAATTCGCGGCGTTGCGACGAAAAATAGCCGACGAAATAGTCTGGGCGATCGGTGCCCTGCAAGGCGATCCTCTCTTCAACCTCAGCCTTTAAGCGACGCTGCTCCGATTCTGAGAGTGTTTCCATGATCTCTCTCAACAATCGGTTTCGATTCAAATCCCAGTTGCTGACTTTGCTGGTGATGAAAAACCGGTCACGACTTCGAGCCTGAATGACGCGAGCGTAGCCCTCCTCGCTTCGACCACGCCCGTATGCCGGCGCTGTATCCAGATAATTCAGACCATAGTCCAGTGCCTCCAGGACATGATCATAATTGTCTGGGGCGATCTGATTACCACCCATTACAATTCGAGAAATCATGAAATTCGTTCTACCCAACCGGCGGTAGGACATCTCCGCTTGGCGGTTCCTCCACTCTTCCTGAAAGCTCGGAGAGATAGGTCCCGAACTGACACTCCCGAAAATACCGACTCCCGCCGCTCCCGCAGCGACAAATATTCTGGTTGAGTTGCTGAGAAACTCTCGACGAGTGTTTCGGTTCATAATCCCTCCATCAATAGTCAAAGTGCTTCAAGAATCTCAATTTTCATTGCATCTGGTGCTTCGATGAAGACCAGGCGTTGACCCGTTTCCAATTTCAGGGGACCCAACCATGGTAGGATTCCCTTCTTTTCTAACATTTCCAGAGTGCCATCAAAATCATCGGTTTGGACGGCGAAATGATCGAATCCCTGGTAGCGCTCTCTGCTCATCGATCGTGCGGCGCGATTGGTGACAACAATGGTGAAGTCGCCCAGTTGCACATTGACCCAGGTGGCACCGCCCCGTTCAAACGGCTTGTCGGCCCGAGCCCCAAAAACGCTCTTATAGAATTCGATGGCTGTCTCGACGTCCTCGGTTTCATGATGGATATGATCAAACTGGAATGTTGGCATGCGACTCGCTCCTGATTGTGCATTCCCTACTTGAACGACCGCTACTGGCACTGGCGTTGTTCGGTTAACTGGGACCCAGTTTACGGGGGTCTCCTTCGGCAGACAACTGGTTTAGATTCTTGGAAAGAGGTCGTTTCGAGAACTTGGGCGAGTTCCCAAAGAACAAGTGGTCCTAGCAGGCTTACTGAATCGAGTCACTTCCGTCCTCAAGCAGACCCATTTTTTGCCACGCGCTTAGTTTTGCCCGGATTCTCTTCACCTCGACCGAGCCTGGAGAAAGCTGAAGGAAACGTTTGAACTGGCTTGCGGCATCCGAGTAATTGCGCTTTTGGGCCAGAATTGACCCGAGCAAGTAGTAAGCACCTGGAAACGACTGGCTCTGAGGACCTTCTAGAACTTTTCTTGCGTACTCTTCTGCCCTAGCCAGATCCCCTCGTTGAAAGCTGGTATAGGCATAAAGGTAGGCAGCACATCCTGCTTTCGACTGCCTTGATAAGACCTCTTCCAGGTGAGCCTGAGCTAAAGCTTCTTGATTCTCCGCCAGTAGAAGCTGCGCGAGGGCACAATATGCAGTTTCCTGGCTCTGATCGGCTTTGATTGCAGCTTCAAAATGTTCCTTAGCCTGCTGGCGGTTTCCTTCGCTGGCGGCGATCTGCCCGAGTTGTTGCCAGGCCATACTGAACGATGGATGATGTTCTACAGCGATCTGCAGGTTCTTCTTCGCGTCCTTGACCTGACCCTTTGCCAGAGCTGATTGGGCTTTTTCGTAGGCTTCGCGAGCCTTCTTGGGAGCTGCTAACAGCTCGACACTAACCACGCTGCTGGTGGGTCTTTGAATCGGATAAAGCGTAATCGTTCCGAGATCAGGGTTATCCATTCGGTCCCGACTTCCGGGATAGATGACCTCTGAAATGTAACCGGGAAGCACGGCACTGACTTCACAATCGCTGAGGCTCAAGCGACCACCTTTGGAGCGGCCTGATCCCCAGGCGCCGCTGTCCCCCATACCTCTCCCAAGTTGATTGAAATTCTTGAAACCACCGCCCGAGGGGCTGCCTGCCGTGTGAAAGAAATCAGTCCCGGGCGTCTTATTGTCAACTAAGTTAAAAGAAAATTGCCCGCCTGATTGGCTCAAGACCTGCTGATAAACGACTCCCGAGCAGGTCAGAACTACCTGCACTGGTTCCTGCGGAGGTTGACCCGTGTCGAGTATGACTTGCCCGGAAAGAATGAATGCGGGGGAACTGTCCTGGGCAAAACACGGCACCATGAAGAGAAGTCCGGCGATAAGGACTGTCAGAGCATGATTTCGCATATGGTGGTGTTCGGACCCAAGAAATCTGCAGTCGATCTTACCACGCCTGTCAAGGTATATCTTCTCTTCGTCCATTTTAGTTGCCTTTCGGATGAACTTTTTCACCTTCTTTGCCATAAGGGGTCTGGCGAGGACAAAGGCTCTACTCGCCGGACGCTGGTAGGAGCCTGCAAACCATGAATGATGAGAATAGGACGGCTTCTGATTTTCAGACGGAGTGAATGCTCTGCTAAAGGAAGACGACTTGATCTTGTTCTTCGCCAACCCCCTGAGGAACCGGCAGCCCGGCAGCATGTTTCGCCGCCTGCGTCTTTTGTGCGAAGGAGAAGACTCTTCAAGATGCAATCCAAGTCAGGAGATCACTGGCTCAAGCGCTTTATCTACTGAAGAGAGATTAAGATTTGACCGGAGTGGTCGATGCTAAACCGGTAAATTTTGCCGCCACCCCTTTCCGAAAGGGTTCACTTGCCGAACGTAAGTAACGGTCTTTCTATGACTAATGTAGCTCACCTTGGCGTGGCATGCCAATTGCTTGCATAAGCAATTGAACGGGGCAAAAGTAATGAAGAGAAGCAAGACAGTTTGCATCCTTTTCGACGAACCGGCCGAACAGGAGCTGCTGATTGATTTTTTGGAACACTCCAGGCATCGGTATATTGTTGCGTCAGGCGAGGACAAAGTCTTGGCGGCAATGGAGAGTCCTTCTTGCCCGGTGATCCTGCTTGAAGGAAATCCTAGAGATCACCTCAATTGGCTGGGAAATGCGAGAGGCTCAGATCACCAGATGATGGTATTGTTGATCGGGCTGCAAGAAGGCAAAGCCTGGACCGATTCCCCTCTAATTGATCATGTGGTTCAGCCATTTGATTTCGTGTACCTGTCGACCTTGCTGGACCTGTCCAGAGGAGAACCAGTCACGCAGGAACGAAATACCTGACAACGCGCCAGCTCGTCCCATCAAGATGTGGCTTCAACGAAGACCAAGCAGACAGGTGTCGGCACATTGATGGTTTGTCCAGTGAAATGAAGAGTGCCCTCATCCCGGTCGATTTCAAAGACCGAAATTGTCCCTTCCTGCTGGCTTGCTGAAAGAAGGTAGGAACCGGCGGGCTCGATCCCAAAGTAACGTGGTGTCGGTCCTCGCGTGGGTTCGTGTCCCACTAAAGTGAGAAGTCCGTCCGATTCTGAAATCTCGTAAATGACGATGCTGTCATGTCCTCGATTGGACCCGTATAGGAAACGTCCATTTGGATGGATCATAATTTCAGACGGATAGTTTTCACCTTCGAAGTCATCTGGCAGAGTGCTGATCGTCTGTATCGTTTCCAGCTTACCTGTGTCGTGGCGAAAGGCCGTGACGGTGGAATCCAACTCGTTGATTGAATAAGCGAACTGCCCGCTGGTATGAAACGCGAAATGCCTGGGACCTGCTCCTGGAGCTAGATTTGTTGCCGGTGGATCGGCCGGTGTGAGTCGACCATTTGGAGAGTCGAGTTGATAGATAAGGATCTGGTCTAAGCCGAGATCCGCGGCAAACACATAATTGCCGTCCGGAGACATTACCACAGCATGGGCATGCGGACCCTGTTGCCGCCTCGGGTGGACACTGGATCCCTCGTGTTGGATTACTGAACTGGCTGCGCCAAGACTTCCATCTGCTTGAATCGGGAAGGCAGCTACACTGCCGGCACCATAGTTGGCGACGAGAACAGTCTGACCTGACGGATCGACGGTTATATGGCAGGGACCGGCTCCTTTTGCGGACACCTGGTTGAGAAGGGTCAGCTCACCGTTGCTGGGATTAATCCGGAAGGCCGACACACCTCCACCTTCTTCACCCTGGAGCTGGCTGACTTCGTTAACTGAGTAAAGGACATTGCCGTCCGGGTGTAAAGCGAGAAACGCCGGGCTGTCTGTCTCGACTGCCAGTTCCACTTCAGAAAGAGAACCCGTGCTAGGGTCAAAGGTGGCTCGATAGATTCCTCGTGCTTCGTCGCGCGTATAGGTCCCGATATAGACCCAGTAGCGGCTTCCCATATTCTCGTTCTCGCTTACATCTT
>DATGOF010000413.1:0-6196 GCA_035306285.1 Acidobacteriota bacterium
TGGTTCGTGGACTGGGGTTGAGACGACTGAATCAGGTAGTGGAACGTCCTGATACGCCGAGTGTAAGGGGAATCGTGAATAAGATTAGTCACCTGGTCGAGCTGGTTGAGGGAGACGAAAAGTGACTTTAAATTTGCATAATCTCAGACCGCCAAAAGGGGCTAACAGAAATCGGCGCCGTGTAGGTCGAGGAACGGGCTCCGGCCGGGGCCAGACTTCCGGTCGCGGTGATAAGGGCCAGAAATCTCGATCCGGGTATTCTCAGCGATTCGGCTTCGAAGGCGGCCAGATGCCTTTGTATCGCCGAATTCCGAAGCGGGGTTTTACCAACATTTTTGCCAAGAAGTTCATCGTCATGAACGTGCGGGACTTAAACCGCTTCGAAGACGGTGCGGTAGTATCACCGGAATTATTGATTGAGCAGAAGATCGTGAAGAGCGTGAAAGATGGGCTCCGGATTCTGGGAGAGGGCGAGCTTGAAAAGAAGCTCACCGTTCGTGCTCACCATTTCAGTGAGTCAGCCCGAAGAAAAATTGAAGACGCGGGTGGCACGGTAGAGGTTCTGACTTAATGGCTGACGTGAACCCGCTACAGACTGGAATCCGGAATATTCTGAACATCCCCGATCTGCGCAATCGGATTCTGTTCATGCTGGGGATGCTGGCCGTTTACCGTGTCGGCAGCTTTATACCGACGCCTGGTGTTGACACGGTAGCGATGCAAGCGTTCCTGGCAGAGCAGGGGGGGACGATCTTCGGGATGTTCGACATGTTCGCCGGGGGGAATCTCGGACGACTTTCGATATTCGCCCTGGGCATCATGCCCTATATTACGGCCTCCATTATCCTTCAGTTGTTGACGGTTGTCTGGCCTTATCTCGAACGTCTGTCAAAGGAAGGAGAACTGGGCCGCAAGAAGATCAATCAATACACTCGTTATCTGACGGTCGGACTCAGCGCCTTTCAGGCCTTTGCAACTGCAGTGGCTCTGGAGGCGACTTCGTCAACACCGGCAATCGTCCCGAACCCCGGATGGGGATTTCGCATCTTGACGATGATGACGCTGACTACCGGTACCATCCTCGTGATGTGGATCGGGGAACAGATTACCGAGCGAGGCATAGGAAACGGGATTTCACTGATCATTTTTGCCGGTATTGTTGTCGGATTGCCGTCAGCTGCCTACACCCTTTTTATGGACTGGCAAACCGGTGATCGCAGCATAATTACGATCATCTTCCTTCTAATCATGATGCTGGCAGTGACGGCGGGTATCGTCTTTGTCGAACGAGCCCAGCGGAGGATTCCAGTTCAGTACGCCAAGAGAGTCGTGGGACGGCGGATGTACGGAGGGCAGGCAACTCATCTGCCTCTGAGGGTCAATTCAGGGGGAGTCATTCCGGTTATCTTTGCCGCTTCGATTGTGGCATTTCCTTCAACCCTTGGTCTGATCTTTCCAAACACCTTTACTGAGTGGCTGTCCGTACAGCTGGCACAGGGATATCCCCTGTATAACTTGCTCTACGTCGGCGGCATCGTTTTCTTTACCTTTTTCTATGTCAGCATCATCTTCAACCCCGAAGAAGTAGCCGACAACATCCGCAAGTATGGCGGATACATCCCCGGCATTCGTCCCGGGAAAAGAACGGCCGACTACATTGACGGGGTGCTGAGCCGATTGACGACAGTTGGAGCAATTTACCTGGTGGTGGTTTGTCTCCTGCCGGAGTTTTTAATCACCGGATTCAAGGTGCAACCAATCCCCGGCATCGGTCCCCCGCTGGACAATTTCCTGACAACCTATGACCTCGATTTCATTACGACCGGTCTCGGAGTCAATTTCTACTTTGGAGGGACCTCCTTGTTGATTGTCGTGGCCGTGGCCATGGATACAGTACAGCAGATCGAATCCCAGTTGATCATGAGGCACTACGAGGGATTCTTGAAGAAAGGACGTATCCGCGGGAGAAGGGGCTAGTAGCACATTCTATGATTCCTGAAGAGGGGCAGGAGTCCGATAACGAGACTGCGACCGGAACTGCGGACTTCATGAGCGGGAATAAGAAAGTGATCATACTACTTGGCCCCCCGGGCGCTGGGAAAGGTACGCAGGCGAAGAAGTTATCAAAGGAATTTGATCTCATTCACATTTCCACGGGGGATATCCTGAGGAAAGAAGTCCGTGAGGGAACGGAGTTAGGAGATAAGGTTCGTGAGATCATGAATGCCGGTGAACTGGTTCCCGACGAACTCGTCGGCGAAATTGTTCGCACGTGCCTTCAGAAGCACTCTACGGCACCGGGTTTCATTCTGGACGGTTATCCGAGAAACGTAAATCAAGCGGAGTTCTTGATGAGTATCGCCGACGGCTGGCCGGTCTACGCCGTCGGTATTGAGGTTGAAGAGGATGTCTTGATCAAGAGATTGGCGGGCCGTCGCTATTGCCCTAGATGTGGTAAGATTTATAATGTTTATTTCTCGCCTCCATCTACTGAAGGGATCTGTGACGTTTGTGGTAGTGAGCTCGTACAAAGGCGAGATGACCGTCAAGAAGTGATCTCAGAACGCCTGAGAGTCTACCACGAGCAGACCCGTCCGGTAATCGAATTCTTTTCCTCTCAGGGGCGATATATTGAGATCGACGGATCGAGGAGCGTCGTTCAAGTTGCGCAGGCGCTTTCAGAACTGGTCGGGGTGATTGAGAGATGATTGTCTGTAAAGGCAAATTAGAACTAGATAAAATGCGGGAAGCCAACCTTATTGTGGCCCGCGTGTTAAAACATCTTGGTACACTGGTCCGTCCAGGCATCACCACTAAAGAACTGGATGAAGTAGCTGAAGCGATGATTCTGGAGGCTGGGGGGACTCCGGCATTTAAAGGATATCAGGGGTTTCCTGCCAGTGTCTGCACTTCGATCAATGATGAGATCGTGCACGGCATTCCCAGCCACCGCAGAGTTTTGAAAGAAGGGGATATCCTGGCGATCGATGTAGGCGTTTGCTATAAGGGCTTTTATGGTGACTCGGCAGCGACTTTTCCCGTAGGAACTGTGTCACCGGCTCTTCAGAATTTGTTGAGGGTGACGAAGGAATCGCTGTACGAAGGAATTACTGCTGTGCGAGTGGGTAACCGCGTTTCGGATATCTCGGCACGTATTCAGCGACATGTAGAGGCACACGGTTTCTCGGTGGTGCGGGAATTTGTGGGACACGGGATCGGCAAGGCTCTTCACGAAGAGCCGCAGGTGCCTAATTTCGGTGAGCCAGGCCGAGGGCCGCGATTGGTCGAAGGCATGGTGCTCGCTATCGAGCCCATGGTTAATAGTAATGGCCCTCAGGTCCGGATACTGGAGGATAACTGGACAGCTGTCACTGTTGACGGTGGATATAGCGCACACTTTGAACACTCCGTCGCCGTGACTGAGAACGGTCCCTGGATTTTAAGTGAGTTGAACTGAGAGGAAGAAAAGCCGGGTGACAAAAAAGGAAGAGGCGATTGAAGTCGTTGGGACGGTCGTAGAAACCCTGCCCAATGCCATGTTTCGAGTAGAACTTGAAAATGGTCACGAAGTGATGGCTCACGTGTCGGGAAAGATGCGGAAGTTCTTTATCCGTATTCTCCCGGGCGATAAGGTCAAGATGGAGCTGTCTCCTTATGATCTGACTCGAGGCAGAATCGTCTATCGCTATAAATAAAGGACACGAGCCGGTGTGTCGAGTCCGGCGGCAAGGGATAGGAAGATGAAAGTTCGAGCGTCGGTAAAAAAGATTTGCACAAAATGTAAGATCATTCGTCGCCACGGCGTCGTTCGGGTTATCTGTACGAACCCGAAGCATAAGCAGAGGCAGGGATAACCAGCAGGGTGCCGGGAATCAGGAGGAATAGGTAAGATGCGCGTTGCAGGAGTCAATATTCCTGATAACAAACGGGTTCAGATCTCACTGACTTATATCTTCGGGATCGGTAGGTCTCGAGCCACCCGCATTTGCGAAAAAGCGAATGTTGACATCAATAAGAAAGTGGGTGACCTGACGGAAGAGGAAGCGGCACGTTTGCGTGCTGTGATCCAGGAAGAAGGTCAAGTCGAAGGCGACCTGCGCAAAGAGATTCAGCTGAACATCAAGCGATTGATGGATATCGGCTGCTACCGTGGCTTGCGGCACCGTCGAGGCCTTCCGGTTCGCGGCCAGCGCACCCACACCAATGCTCGGACGCGAAAAGGTCCGCGTAAGGGCCGAATCGGTCGCAAGAAGAAGTAGCGCTTGGCGGATCATCGAGAATAGCCTTACGCGTAGGGCGTAGGACGACAGATTAGAAGCAAGAGGAAAAGATGGCAAAGGGTTCAGGAAAGACAGGCAAAAAGAAGAGTCCTCGAAAGAAGGAACGTAAGACCGTTGCACATGGGATCGTCCATATCCAGGCAACCTTCAACAATACATTGATCTCTATCAGTGATCTGGAGGGAAATGTATTGACCCAGTCGAGTGCCGGTGCTCAGGGCTTTCGCGGAAGCCGTAAGAGTACGCCCTTTGCAGCCTCCCAGGCAGCGCACTCGGCAGCTGCTCACGCCCGCGACCAGTATGGCATGCGAGTTTGTGACGTACGGGTAAAAGGGCCGGGCGCCGGTCGAGAAGCGGCGATACGGTCAATACAAGCCGCCGGGATTGACGTGAAATCGATCAAGGATGTTACGCCGATACCCCATAACGGATGCCGTCCGCCTAAGAAGCGGCGCGTGTGAGGACGTTCATTTAGAATTGCCATTTTTTCAATTGGAGATTGCAGACAAGTTTTTGTGATTCGAACCGAAGGGACTGAATGCCCTCCGGTGATTTCGTTTTTGGAGGAAACATCTTGGCACGATACACAGGCCCTGTTTGCAGGTTGTGCAGACGCGAGGGGATGAAACTGTTCCTGAAAGGGACTCGCTGTTTTTCGGAGAAGTGTGCGATCGAAAAGAGAAACTACGCACCCGGAGAACATGGAAGGAGCTTCTTCCGAAGACGGCAAATCATCGGATATGGACAGCAGCTTCGCGAAAAACAAAAGGTAAAAAGGATGTACGGAGTACTGGAGCGGCAGTTCCGGCGGTATTTTGAGAACGCCGCCCGCAAGAAGGGCGTGACCGGTGAAATACTCCTCCAGTACCTGGAGCGCCGGCTGGACAATGTCGTCTACCGGCTGGGATTCGGTAGTTCCAGAAAGCAAGCACGTCAGCTGGTCCGCCATGGACACATCCTGGTAAATGGGCGGAAAGTGACGATCCCCTCATACAGCGTGACAGAAGGTGATGAGATAGCGGTCCGAGAGAAGAGCTCGAAGAATCCTCTCATTCTGAGTTCGTTGGAAGATGTAGCCGGCCGGGGAGTTCCTGAGTGGCTGTCGTCCGATCGAGACCGGTTGGCCGGTCGCGTGCTCTCACTTCCGAATCGGGAAGACATCAAGATTCCTATCGAGGAGTCACTGATCGTCGAGCTTTACTCCAAATAAGATCAACGGGGAAGAGACGGACGGATCTGTTCGAAGTGGCGGTCCGGTCCCCGAAGAAATTGTAAGAAACGGAGAAAGATACATGAAAGGGTTCCAGAAACCAAAACGACTGGCCTGTGATTTGGAAACACTGACCGACACTTACGGCCACTTCTATGCCTACCCTTTTGAAAGAGGGTTTGGAACGACGATCGGCAACGCGCTTCGCCGGATCCTGCTTTCTTCAATCGAAGGCGCTGCAATTACGGCCGTCAAGATCGATGGGGTCCTGCACGAGTTTTCTTCCATTCCCGGCGTCCGTGAAGACGTCACGGACATCATAATGAATCTGAAACAGATCCCGCTGAAACTTCATGTCGATCATCCAAAGACCCTTTACCTGGAGCATAAAGGAAAGGCGGCAGATCTCAAGGCGTCTGATATTAAGCCCGATCCGGAGGTCGATATTCTGGATCCGGATGCCCATATCTGCACCATCGATGAAAGCGGCGAAATTCGCATGGAAATTCGGGTCAAGCCCGGACGGGGTTACGTTAGTGCCGACGAGAACGTAGACGAAGATCTGGACATCGGCTACATTCCTATTGATTCCGTTCACTCTCCGATCCGCAAGGTGAATTATACGGTCGAAGCCGCTCGACTCGGGCACTCGACCGATTATGATCGCCTGAATCTGGATGTCTGGACAGATGGAAGTGTTCGACCT
>DATGOF010000414.1:0-2521 GCA_035306285.1 Acidobacteriota bacterium
CGTGCTCTCGGAAACGAGGAATGCATGGCTGGGGGCCCTGGCTGCGATTCTTCTGTTCCTGTCCCTGATCTCCTGGCGCTCGATGCTGACAGGGTTGGTGAGCGTCGTGTTGCTGTTTTTCCTCCTGCCTGTGGAGTTTCAGGATCGTTTCTATTCCGGGCTGGACACCAACGACACGACGACTCAGGTCCGCATCGAGCTTTTAAGAACGGGAGGGAGACTGATTGCGGCCAACCCAGTGGTCGGCGTTGGCCCCCGCCAGATTCCCGAGGCTGCCTTTGCGAACCGAACGGATGACCGTTTCCCTCAATGGGCGTACCAACACTTGCACAACAACTATGTACAGATAGCGGCAGAAATGGGGATACCGGCTCTCCTCTTTTGGTTCGCGATATGGATCCTAATTACCAGCGACCTTTTGAGGATGCGACGGAAAAATCCCGTGGACAGCTTCTCGCATTGTCTGGCGACAATGGGATTGTGCGCGCTGGCTGCTTTTCTGGTAGCGGGAATGTTTGAATACAACTTTGGGGATTCAGAGGTGGCCATTCTCTTTTCATTTCTGGCAGTCAGTCCCTTTACAGGGGAAAATGGCTCCGGTAATGAAACTTGAGATTGCAATTCTCGGTACCCGGGGCATTCCTGCCAACTACGGGGGATTCGAGACATTCGCTGAAGAACTGAGTGTTCGGCTGGTTGAGCGAGGACACAGCGTTACGGTTTACGGGCGCTCCCACTACCTCCCGCCTGGAGTCGAGCAGTATCGAGGAGTTCAGGTTCGTCGGTTAGCTTCGATCCGACAAAAATATCTCGAGACCGTATCCCATACTGCTTTTTCCATTCTTGATGCCTCGTGGAGAGGATATGACGTCGTCCTGATCTGTAACGCCGCTAATGCGTTGTTCTGTCCCATACCGAGAATTTGTGGAGCCAAGGTTGTCCTCAATGTAGATGGAATCGAGCGCCTGCGGAGAAAATGGAATGCACTTGGGCGTGGCTTCTATCTTCTGAGTGAGCGTCTCTCGACCTGGTTTCCAGACGCTGTCGTGACCGACGCTCGAAGCGTCCAGGAGTATTACCTGAAGCGCTACCACTTAGAGTCCACATTCATTCCTTATGGAGCTCCTGTAGAGTGCGTCAAAACACGAACCATACTGGAGAAGCTGAACCTTCCGTATAAGGGATATATTTTGTATGTTAGCCGGCTCGAGCCCGAGAATAATGCCGATCGTGTCCTGGAGGCTTACCTTCGATCGAATCTCGAGATCCCGCTGGCGATGATCGGAGATGCTCCTTATAACCGTGGCTTCATAAGGGATTTACGGGAAAAGGCGAAAGGCAGAAAGGTTGTGATGCCGGGTGCGATCTACGGCAAAGGATACCATGAGCTTCTGGCTGGAGCGCTCTGTTACCTGCAGGCGACCGAGGTTGGAGGAACCCATCCGGCTTTGGTTGAGGCAATGGGGGCAGGATGCGTGGTTATTTCTCATGACACAGTGGAAAATCGCGAGGTCTTGGCAGATGCCGGCATCCTGGTTAATTTTCATGACATTGAGGGACTGGCGGCGACCTTAAGCACAGTTTGCAGGGCCTGGGACGAATTCAAAGATCTTGGTGAGCGGGCGAGAGAGCGAGTCAGGCGGCATTACGACTGGGAAGCAGTCGTCGACCAGTACGAGCAGCTTTTTTGGGACCTCCTCGGGGACACCGTCAAACTGACCACACCCTCTTAGAAAAGGGAATCGTAAGAGTGACCTGGTTAATCCAAGTTGCAGGAAACTTTCTCCGTCAGCTTATCCTCAGGCGGCATTTGGTCTGGAACTTTGCCGTCCGCGACCTGAAGAGTCGTTATGTGGGATCGCTCATGGGCTTTTTCTGGGCAGTTGTTCACCCCTTGGTCCTGCTCGTAAGCTATACTTTCGTCTTCTCGCTGGTTTTCCGGGTTCGCGATTTCAGTCCGGTGACTGATAACTTTGCTGTATTCTTGTTTTGCGGAATTCTGCCTTGGCTTTATTTCCAGGATACAGTGACCCGGTGCTGTACGGCGATCATCGACAACAGCAACCTGATTCGCAAGACCGTTTTCCCATCTGAAATTCTTCCACTGGCGTTTTCAATATCCAATCTAGTAACCCATCTGGTGGGGCTTGGCATCCTCCTGGTCGTTCTGGCCGCCAGTCAGTTGCTGAGCTGGACGGCCATCTTTCTGCCGTTGTTGATTGTTCCGCTGGTGGTTCTCACGTTAGGCCTGGGTTGGGCTTTGGCAGCGCTCCAGGTCTTCTTGAGAGATACCGCTCAAGTCATGTCTGTGCTGCTCGTGTTCTGGTTCTGGTTCACCCCTATTTTTTACGCGACCGATCGGGTTCCTGAGCCGTTCAGGCCTCTGATTCTGGCCAACCCACTGACCTATATCGTCGAAGGTTACCGTGCTCTCCTTTTGGCTGGATCGGAATTTCCGATCAACATTCTGCTGGTCGTCTCTGCTTACGCCCTGGCGGCGTTTGTAATCGGAGGAATTATT
>DATGOF010000415.1:0-5348 GCA_035306285.1 Acidobacteriota bacterium
AGCGCAGGATTCCCGAACAGATCGATTACGGATCAGTGGCCGGACTTTCCCGGGAGATGGTTGAACGCCTGAGTCGAGTCAGGCCACGGAATCTCGGGCAGGCCTCTCGGATTCCAGGTGTGACTCCAGCCGCCATTTCTATCCTGAATATTCATCTGGGGCGCAGCGTGAGTGGATGATTTCAAAGACACCAGAACCGTGGGCAAGGTTGGAAGAGGAGTTCGGGCTGACCATTTCTTCGGACCTCAGACTCCGTGTCCTGAGCTATGTTGGGCTCCTGGTGAAATGGGGCCAGCGCCTCAATCTAACCGGACTCGATAAAGAGGAAGACATTCTGCGCCATCACTTCTTTGAAGCATTCTGGGCGGCCGAGTACTGTGTCGGTGAAACCGCAAGACTTGTTGATATCGGCTCGGGTGCCGGGTTTCCAGGATTGGGAATCGCCCTTTACCGCCCAGACATTGAGGTCTTGCTCATCGAATCCAATCACAAGAAGGCGGTCTTTCTAGAAGAAGTAGCAAGATCACTGGGCGTACCCGCGCGGGTTGAATGCATACGGGCCGAGAATTTTGACGGATGGAACAATTTTGACCTCGCCACCTTACGTGCAGTTCGCCTGGGCTCTAAACTCTTGAAGAAGCTCCAGCAAGCGCGGATTGAGCTTCTCTGGTTCCATGGAGAGAAAGAAGTCATTCCTGCTGGATGGAAGGTGATTGAGAGCAAGAAAGTTCCCGGCTCCAGGAATCGCAAGGTCTCTCGTCTGGTAGTAGAAAACGGGCGTTTCACGTGAAACATCTCCGAGTAGCACCTTTTCTCGCACGCGTGTCTTGGCATCGTGTTAAGGTATCTTTTCCATGGGAAAGGTGATTGCGATTGCCAACCAGAAGGGGGGCGTGGGAAAGACAACGACGGCGATTAACCTGGCGGCGTCTCTGAGTATGGCCGAGATGAAAGTGCTTCTGGTTGACCTGGATCCTCAAGGGAATTCTACTTCCGGTGTCGGAGCTGACAAGAATTCCATCACAGCCTCCGTCTACGATGTGCTAATGGGTCATTCCGCTGTTTCAGAGGCGGCTGTGTCCACTTCCATCGAGACTCTGCATCTCCTGCCCTCGAACCGCGACCTGACGGGGGCCACCATCGAGCTACTTGAATTACCCGACAGGGAACAACGGTTGCGGAAAGCGCTCGATTCCGCTCGGGGAAGCTATGACTTCATTTTGATCGACTGTCCCCCATCCCTGGGCATCCTGACCTTGAATGCCCTGGTCGCTGCCGATTCGATTCTGGTTCCCATTCAATGCGAGTATTTCGCCCTGGAAGGTCTTTCCGAGTTGCTGGAAACGCTCGGTCGCATCCGCCAGGTTTTCAATCCGCATCTGGAGATCGAGGGTGTGCTTTTAACCATGTACGATGATCGCCTCAATCTATCGGGCCAGATTTACGAGAACGTTAAGAAGCACTTGCCCGGGCAGGTTTTTGAAACCTTGATTCCAAGAAATGTTCGGCTGGCAGAAGCCCCCAGTTTCGGTCAGCCCATTCTTCTCTATGATCCGCGCTCACGAGGAGCTAACGGCTATCTCCGGCTAGCCAAGGAACTTCTGGATCGACAAGCCCATCGTGTTCTCGGTTACCGGACCGACATTAGGAGATGATGAGCCTATGAAACGCAAGGCGCTCGGCAGAGGGTTGGATGCTCTTCTTCCGAAAAAAGAAAAAGGGTCTTCCCTGGTTGAACTGGATCTGGATCAAATTCATCCGAACCCTCTTCAACCGCGGCTTCACTTTCGCCCCGAGAGACTCGACGAGCTGGCAGCATCCCTTGCTCAGGACGGGGTCTTGCAGCCGATCGTGGTGCGTCAGGCGAACCATGGGTTCGAGATCGTGGCCGGTGAAAGGCGGTGGCGGGCCGCTCAAAAGGCCGGGCTACAGAAGATTCCTGCCTTGATTCAAGAAGTCTCGAACCAGCGCATGCTAGAGCTTGCGCTAGTAGAGAATATCCAGCGCGACGAGCTCAGCCCGATCGAGGAAGCACACGCCTATCAAATAATGATCGACGACTTCGGCCTGACACAGGAGCAAATCTCCGCACGTGTGGGCCGCAGCCGAACGGCGGTGGCGAACATTCTTCGCTTGCTCCGCTTGCCCAAAGAACTGCAGAAAGAAGTCATCGACGGAAAATTGTCAATGGGACATGCGCGCGCCCTGCTGCCCCTGAAAAGACGCGATCAACTGGAGCTGGCACGGACTATCGTCAAGGACGGGCTACCCGTACGCGAGGCCGAGAAAAGGGTCCGGCGCATTCTCGAAGGCCCTACTAAGCCACCCAAAGCTAAAGATCCCAATGTGCGAAGCGCCGAGAAACGGCTTGAAGACGCCTGGAATACCCGGGTGGAGATCCGCCAGAGAGGCAACAAAGGCCAGATCGTCTTCCACTTTCATTCAAAGGAAGAGCTGGACCGGCTATACGAGAACCTATTGCGATAGCACTCCCCTGGTGAGGTACATTCAAGGGCTAGAACTTATTCGTAACCGAGAGCAAAAGGCCAAGAAACAGTGTAAGAAGCCCCACTTTCTGTTCGTTTCACGTGAAACATTACTTTCCAATACAAAAGCTCGAGAAAATCTGGCCGAGAATCTCGTCGATGGTGGTCTCACCAGTGATGCGACCGAGGGTCGACAGCGCCTTTCTTAAATCATAGAGCGGAAATTCTTCGCTCATTCCGCATTCATACCCCTGGATACCGCGAAGGAGTTGATTGCGAGTCTCTCTAATGCACTCATAATGACGCCAGTTGGTAAGGACCCCCTGCTCCTTCTCCAAACTTACTGCCCCAAGCGTTTCCACCAAGGCCGTCTGGATTCTCTCTACATTCGCTCCCGTCAAAGCCGAGAGTTCGATGATTTCTAGAGCTTTGTCCACCATCTCGTGCGGTACACTCAGAGCCGGCGGAAGATCGCTCTTGTTCAAGATCAAGAAATGGTCCCGATTCTTCACAAGGTCCCAGATCTCTCGATCCTCTTCCGTCAACGGATTGGAGCGATCAAGGACCAGCAATACAAAATCCGCCTCCCGGAGGACGCGGCGCGAGCGCTCTACCCCCAGGTTCTCCACCAGATCAGAGGCTTCTCGGATGCCAGCCGTGTCATGAAGTCGGACAAGCATTCCTTTCCACTCAACTTCCTCCGTCAGCATGTCTCGCGTGGTTCCCGGGACGGCCGTCACGATTGCTCTGTCGTCCATGAGTAAACTGTTGAAAAGGCTTGACTTGCCGGTATTGGGTTTGCCCGCTATGGCGACCCGGATTCCCTGCTGTAGCAGCTTGCCGGTTTCAAAGCTCTCTTCCAACCGTCTCAGCTCCTCATCCACCTTGCGCAGCTTGGCGAGAAGTTGCTCCCGCGACTCCGGCTCAACCTCATCTTCAACAAACTCCAGGGAGGTTTCCATCTGTGAGATGACATCGATCAAAGCTTCCTTTAAGGGTTGCAGTCGACGAGAAAGTTCTCCCTCCAACTGCTGGAGGGCAACTTGTGCCTGGAATCTGGTGCGGCTCTCTACCAGGTCCCTAACCGCTTCAGCCTGCGCCAAATCCATCTTTCCTTTCAGGAACGCACGCATGGTGAATTCGCCCGGTTCAGCCAGCCTGGCACCCTGGTCGAGACAATCTTGAAGAATTGCCTGGCTTACATAGACTCCTCCGTGGCAGGAAATCTCCAGAATGTCTTCACCGGTATAAGAAGAAGGAGCAGCAAAAAACAGGAGGAGCACCTGGTCGATGATTTCGCCCGAAGAGGAACGAAAGCGAAGGAGCTGAGGGCGCCGGTTCGGAATATCGCTGGGATTACAGGCAAGTTGACGAGCGGCTATCTCCCGGGATAACGGCCCACTCAATCGTAGAAGAGAAATCGCGCCCCGGCCTGGGGGAGTAGCGATCGCGACGATCGTATCGCCTTCACCTGGTTGCCCGAATGTCAACGGTCTCCTCTAGTGGGTCTGGACAAGGAAAGCTCACGGAGGAAAAAGTGAGTAGCGGTTCTTCCATTCAATTCTGAGGCAAAATCAAGACTCTGCGGTATCGTCCCCTGCCCTCGCTTATCGTCTTGACCCTCCCATCATCCGCCAGCGTCAGATGGATGATTCGCCTGTCAGTCGAAGGCATCGGCTGAAGCGAAATCTTTCGCCCGGTTAATCGAACCTGCTCAGCCGCTTTGTTTGCCATCAAGCGCAATTCCGAAGCTCGAATCGTCCGATAGTCGTCGCAGTCCACTATCAGATTATATCTGCCTTTCGAGCGCCGGTAGAAAATCTGGTTAACGACGTGGTTTATCGCATACAGGAGGCGGGCGTTATCGGCAAGCATGATCTCGGAGTCAGGACCTTCTACTGCGATACTGATGGTTTCCCCCTCAACCTGAAAACGCGTTTCCAGATCAGCACCCAGTCCCTTTGTGATCCTTTCAACCAGCGACGCTGCCTGGCGAGCAACCTCTTCTACTTCCAGCTTTGTAGCCATCGCTCCCTCACTTCTTTTTTGACCGCTTTTTTGATTGCTTGCCCTTCGCAAGTCCCGGCTTCAATCTTTGTAAGAGAAACTGGAACATCATAGCAAACACATTGCTGAACAGAAAATAGAGAGCCAAACCACTGGATACATTCAAGAAAAAGAATGTAAAAATCACCGGCAGAAACATCATGATTCTCTTTTGTGCCGGGTCTACTGTCGAAGGAGTGATGTTCTGCTGGACCAACATGCTGGCTCCCATCACAATGGGAGTCACATAAAAGGGATCGGGCTTCGAGAGGTCCTGGATCCACAGGATAAAGGGCGCGCCGCGCAGCTCAATGGAAGATACCAGCATCCGATAGAAAGCGAACAAGATCGGCATTTGGACCAGCAAAGGCAGACATCCCCCTAGAGGGTTGACTCCGTGCTCCTTATAAAGCGCCATCACCTCCGCATTCATTTGCTGTCGACGAGGGTCGTCTCTCTTCATTCGCTTATATTTGTCCTGAATGGACCGGAGCTTCGGCTGAATCTCCGACATCCGCTGCATGGACGTCATTTGCTTGTAGCGGATTGGAAACAAGACCAGGTTAATCAGGAAAGTCAGAACAATTATCGACCAGCCGTAGTTCTGAATGTACTGATTCAGAAACTTTAAAGAGGCCAGCAGTGGTCTTACTAGAATTTCAAACCAGCCATAATCGATTAAGGATTCAAGGGTGGGATCAACGGCCTGCAAGACCTCACTTTTCTTCGGACCCAGGAAAACGTCAAAACGCGACCGGCCTTCCAGCCCCACGATCACCTTTAGAAGCGGAATTTCCCTGTCCCTCAGTTCCTCCG
>DATGOF010000416.1:0-4039 GCA_035306285.1 Acidobacteriota bacterium
CTCTCCACGAGTTCATGCCTAACGAAGAGGATGTCCTGAAGGAAGTTCTTGAAAAGCGAATCAAGAATGAGACCGAAGGCTTGCAGGAGAAGGAAGAGCTGCTCACGGCAATTCGGAACATGCATGAAAGCAATCCGATGATGGGGTTGCGGGGTGTGCGGTTGAGCATCGTCTTCCCTGGTATTGTCAAAATGCAGGTTCGTGCCATCATTGAAGCCGCCTGCAATCAGGCTAAGCAGGGGGTCGTAGTCAAACCCGAGATCATGATTCCTCTGGTCGGCCATGTTAATGAGCTTAAGACCATTCAGCCTGAGTTGGAAGCAGTTGCGCGCAGCGTTATGACGGAGAAGGGAATCGACGTCGATTATAAATTCGGTACCATGATCGAGATCCCCAGAGCCGCGCTGACCGCCGGCGAGATTGCGTCCATTGCTGAGTTCTTCTCATTCGGAACCAATGATCTGACCCAGATGACCTTCGGGTTTTCCCGTGACGATGCAGAGGCACGGTTTCTTCTTGATTACATTGAGAAGGGAATTCTGCCCGTCAATCCCTTTCAAACCATCGATCGGGATGGCGTCGGTCAATTGATGAGGCTTGGCGTTGAGAATGGCCGCGAGGCCAGGAGCGATCTCGAAGTAGGTATTTGCGGTGAGCACGGAGGAGATCCTGAATCGGTGGCCTTCTGTCACGAGCTGGGACTGAACTATGTCAGTTGTTCGCCATTCAGGGTTCCGGTGGCTCGTCTCGCCGCTGCCCACGCTGCAGTCCGTGACGCAAACCGTTGATTGCTAATCACAGAGACTCAGAGGACGCTGAGAAAAAGGCATCACCTTTGTTTGATGCCTGGTCCATTCTCTGCGTCCTCTCCGTGCCTCCGTGGTTAAAATCAACCTGTGTCCCGCTGGCATGAACTAACGCTCGTTCCTGAGCTCTTTGACCTCTTTCTCCAGTCGGCGGATGGTTTTTACAAGTTCCGGAAACTCATGCATCAGGATGTAGTTCTTCTTCCACAGCGACGTTTGCATCTCCGGGGAGCCTGATATGGTCTGTCCCGCCTCCACTGAACGGGCGATCCCTGTTTGGGCAGTTGCGATCACTCCATCCCCGATGGTGAGATGTCCCGCTGCTCCGACCTGTCCACCCAGCATGACTCGATTACCAACCCGTGTGCTACCCGCCAAACCCACCTGGGCCGCCAGCACCGTATCTTTCCCGACCTGGCTGCCGTGGCCGATCTGGACAAGGTTGTCGATCTTGGTTCCTCGCCCGATCCGCGTCTCGCCAACGGTCGCCCGATCGACACAGGCATTGGCTCCGATCTCTACATCGTCCTCCAGCACGACAATGCCGGACTGCACGATCTTGTGATAAGTCCCGTCCTCACGCGGGGCAAAGCCGAATCCGTCACTCCCGATGACAGCACCATTTTGTAAGATCACGTTGTTGCCGATTCGCGAATATTCGCGGATACAGGCTCCGGAGTGGGCAGTGAAATTATCTCCAATGGTGGCGTAGGGGTATATCGTCACACCGGCATACAGAACGGCATTGTCTCCCAGCTTCACTCCTTCTCCGATGACAACATTGGGTCCGATCGAATAGTTCTCCCCCAAGACGGCGGTCTCGGCAATGGTTGCCGTGGGATGGATTCCAGGGATAGGAGCAGGCGGACTATAAAATAGTTCGATTGCGTAGGCGAAGGTTAGATAAGGGTTGGATGACAGGAGGGTGGGAATTGCGGTCTCCGCCGCCTCAGGCGACAGGATGATCGCTCCGGCCCGTGTTTTCGGAATGTGGGAGTAGTATTTTGGATTCGAAACGAAAGTGAGCTGATCGGGACCAGCTTCATCGATTCCGGCGACTCCGTGAATTTCGACTTCTGGGTCTCCACGAAGCTGGCACTTCAGTCGCTTCCCAATTTCTCCTAATTTCATAGCAGCTCATTCCTTTGGTGTCAGTGACATGAGGATGATAACTTAAGTCCCCTACGACTCGTAAGCAGCAGCAGTCGCCGTATTTGTCTGGATGCTGGTTGCTGCGTAGAGGAAAACAGCTCTTGCCCCAACCCAGGCCTGATGGTTCCGCACGTGGGTGACCGGCATACTAGAACGCGAAGAGGAGATGGATGTCTAAGGGAGCCCGAACTGCACGGGCAGCCGGAACGGTGAGCTTTGCCGTGCTACTGAGTCGAGTCCTGGGACTGGTTCGCGAGCAGGTCTTTGCAGGACTTTTTGGAGCCGGGCTTTTCATGGATGCCTGGCTGGTGGCCTTTCGAATACCGAATCTTTTACGCGATCTTTTCGCCGAGGGGGCTTTAAGTTCGGCCTTCGTGCCCACTTTCACAGAGTACCTGCAGACGAAAGGGAAAGCTCAAGCGTGGGAGCTTGCCAATCTGGTACTCAGCACGCTGATGGTCTTGCTGGGGCTGATCACGATTCTTCTCTTCTATTTCTCAGATTATTTCGTGTTCGTGCTAGCCGCCGGTTTTGAGGACGTCCCGGGGAAAGTCGAAGTGACGTCGGTCCTGATCAGGATTCTTTCTCCATTCCTCGCTCTGGTTGCTTTCGCCAGCATCACCATGGGGATACTGAATACCCTGAATCACTTCTTTCTGCCGGCATTTGCTCCAGCTCTTTTCAATCTGACCTTAATCATCTCAGGATTTTTGCTGGTCCCGCGCTTTGAAGAAAGTGGATTGTTGCCCATTTACGCGATGGGAGTAGGCGCGATTCTGGGAGGCATCCTGCAGTGGGTGGTCCAGATTCCGCTGTTGCACAAACATGGTTTTCGGTTTCGCTTCCGGATCAATTTACGCCATCCGGGCATTCGTCGAATGGCACGGCTGATCGGCCCCGCCATCATCGGTGTAAGCGCCGTTCAGATTAATGTTCTCGTCAATACGCAACTGGCATCGTTTCTGCAGGAAAATGGGCCGGTATCTTGGTTGAGCTATGCGTTCCGTATTATCTATCTCCCGATCGGCCTGTTCGGTGTAGCGGTCGGCATTGTCAACCTGAAGGAAGTATCATCCTACGCCGCTCGCCAGCAGTGGGAGGAACTCAAGGAAACGGTTGCAAACTCGGTTCGCTTGATTGCCTTTCTCTCAATTCCATCAGCGATCGGCTTGTTCATCCTGGCCGTGCCGGTGGTTAGAGTACTCTTTGAAAGGGGAGATTTTGATCCGCTGGATTCTCAGTACACTGCCTATGCCGTCATGGCCTACACGGTCGGCCTGTTTGCCTACAGCACAGTCAAGGTCTACGTGCCTACTTTCTATGCCTTGAATGATACTCGTACGCCAGTGCGAATCAGTATTATCGCCGTGGTGACAAACATAATCGTGAATTTATCGTTAATTTTCCTGCTGCCTGACGACTACCGTTACGTTGGCCTGGCACTCGGCACCTCGGTCTCGGTGATCCTGAACAGCAATCTACTGGCCTATTCCTTCCGGCGGCGTCTTGGAGATCTGAGCACATATGGCGTTGTGCCCATGATCATGAAAACGCTTGCCGCAGGAGCTGTTATGGGGCTGGCTGTGGCCTGGTTAAGCAGTCAATGGAGGATCACTCCCGAGCAGTCGACACTAACTCAGGTGTCCTCTCTTTTCCTTATAATAGCCATCGCGGTTGCCCTCTTCGTTACGCTGTGTCGGGGACTTAATGTTGAAGAGCTCAATTATTTTCTTCCTCGACGAATTCGAAAGTGAGCTATAAAGTGGATTTTCATGACAGATAGTATTCTGCGCCGGTACATCGACTACCTCACCGTGGAACGTGGCCTTGCTCAAAATACGCTTGACGCTTACCGGCGAGATATTGCCGAATTCCTTGCCTATCTCGAAGAGAAGGAGAAGGCTCCCCAGGGTGTAAGTCGGGAAGAGATCCGCGACTATATCCAGTTGCTTTACTCGCGTCTGGCCCCACGCTCGATAACCCGAAGAATTTCAAGCCTTCGCTCCTTTTTCCAGTTTCTCTTACTGGATGGCTACCTCGAGCATGATCCAACTGAGACGCTGGAGACGCCCAGGAACTGG
>DATGOF010000417.1:0-5538 GCA_035306285.1 Acidobacteriota bacterium
CCGGTTTCTGGAGCGGAAGGCCCCGGATCTCCATCACCTGCTCGAGGATCCGCTCAATTGGATTCCCTGATACCCTATTTTCACGGGATTGCTGGAAGGTCCACGAGAACGAGAATTGCGAAAATAACAGAACAAAGAGAAGGCAGCAGGCTAACCGGCAAATGGAATTGTTGTTCACGACAACGTAATCCTTTGATCTCCGCTTCTCTGGGTCACTCGATTGCGGTCGAGGAATTCCAGGATCGGGATTGCATATTTTCGCGTCAGTCCAAAGGTGTCCTTAAAGTCGGTAACGCTGAACTGGGTGCCAGGAGGAAATTTTCGGCGGAACTCATCGATCAGCTGACGAAGAGAGGCGGAAGAGAGAACCAGCTCCTCCGAAATGCGAATTAGATCTCCCTCCGAAATCATAAAAAAGTAAACATCGCTGACTTGCTGTTGAGGATGATCGATTGCCTCGCGGAGTTCCCCCAGGGACGGAGGACGCAACGGGTCGGACTTCATTTTCTCCAGAATCTCGCGTTTGATCATCTCCTGTTCGGGAGTGAGGCGAACCCGCCGTCCGGCTGACGCAACTTCTGCTCCACGCGTCGATATCCTTTCTTCTTCTTCGAGCCGTTGCAGGAGAAACTGAAAATGGGAACTGCTGGATTGGGGAAGGATGCGCTTTCGAAGTTCTTCCCTGGGGGCTCCGAAGGAAAGAGGATTGTCATGGTGAAATTGCTCGAGGAAATCGGTCAGCCGATTGCCAAGTTCAGCAACAGCTGAAAGGCTGCTGACGATGGGTGGCTCTCCAGGGGCTACGATGATACTGTCGAGCTTTCCTAAGAGAGCCTCCAGGTGCTCGCGAAGAAAGCCGGTTCTCGCGACCAGCTCATCGACATTGATGCCGCCAGCACCTTTCTCCGCTACAAAGGATTCCACAAGAGCAGCCTCATCGACATTCGGAGTTAGAATTTCGACCAGCTCTTGCAATCGATCTGAAGCCGCAGGAAAGTTTTTCCGCCTGTGTTTTGCAGGCTTGTTGTGGAGAATGATGCCACCCGCCAGCGTGTCGAGGGGAGAGGAACGTCTCAACACAAACCTGTCGCCCGGAAGTGCGAGCATTTCCTTGTCCAGCCGAAGCTGAACCGGGCCGGAGCTTCCAGGTTCGAGCACCGGCTGGCGAAGCGGCACGATACGCCCCATGAGTTCGGCACTGCCGTGATGCACTCTCAGGAGTGTACCTTGCTTGATAGGCACTGGAGCGGAAGGCAAAACTTCTACCCACGCATCGAACATGTAAGATGGTTCCAGAGCACCGGGAACAGACAGGACCATTCCTCGATGGATGCTATCCTTCTCAACGCCGGACAAGTTCAGTGCAGTCCTCTGTCCGGCATAGGCTGTGTCAACCGGTTCGGTGAAGACTTCGAGGCCTCTGACTTTTGCGCGTTGTCCGCCGGGGAATACTTGCAGAGTCTGATCTCTTTTGACCGAACCGGAATAGGGTGTGCCCGTTACTACGGTCCCGAATCCCCTAATGGTGAAGACACGGTCCACCGCCAGGCGAAAGACTTTTCTTAAAGAGAGTTGTCTCCAGGACGTTTTTTCTAGCTTTGAGATCTCTTCCAATAAGGCCTTTTGAAGTTCTGCGACTCCTTCCCCGGAAAGACTGTCCACTTCAATGATCGGAGCTCTCTCGTAGTCGGTCCCTTTTAGCAATTCTTTAATGTCGTCGCGAACCAGCTGGCGCAATTCCGCATCGGCTCGGTCTTTTCGAGTCATTGCGACAACGCCGGAAGGGATCTCCAGCAGGCGGCAGATTTCCAGGTGTTCGATGGTCTGAGGCATGACTGATTCATCAGCAGCCACCACCAGCAGCATCAGTTGGACGCCGCCGATCCCAGCCAGCATATTCTTTACAAATCTCTCATGGCCGGGAACGTCGATAATCCCGACCCGGTAATCGCCCAGTTTCAGATGGGCGAAGCCAATGTCGATGGTTATACCGCGTGCTTTTTCTTCCTGGAGCCTGTCGGTGTCGATTCCGGTCAATGCCCGAACCAGCGTTGTCTTGCCGTGATCGATGTGACCGGCTGTTCCAATTATTAAATCCTGCATGATCCTCCGGATCTGTCATCTTACTCTAGCGCAAGTTTACGGAGAAGTCAGCCGAGAGTTAGCCATAAGTGCTTGTGGATTCATCCTTTAAGTGTCCTTGAGTAGTGTAGTACCCATCTCGGTAGCAATCTCCTCGAGGTTGAGTGCTTGGGCCAGTTGAAGCTGCTCTTCGTCCATGTCGGAAAGGACGCGCTCCCCGGCGCCGTTGGTGTAAATGACCAGAGTTTCATAGATCTTTTCCAGCTTGCCCACTGCTCTGGCAGCCGTCAGACGGATCCCGGATTGTCGCAGTTGGATTTGCAAGATGGCGAGCAGCAGGAGCGCAAAATGACAGTACAAAGCATGGACACGAATCTTGCTGTCGGTCCAGTGATACATTGGCCACCAGGGACCGTTTGATCGTGCTTTGCTGAGCGCAAACAGATGCTCCTGACGGGTCAGGCGGCGGTAGGCGGAGACGATCTGCTCACTGCTCCAATCGTCACGATCTGTAAACAGGATCGTCTTTCCCAGATAGCGGCGCTGCAGCTCGCGCTTTTTCTTGCCGTCCCAGAACCATTGTAGTTCCAGCACTCTCTCTTTTTCCGTCTTGATCTCGATCTGTAAGAACTCACGCAAATGATCGCGGGCCGTCCACTGGCGAATTTTCTTCTCCACCGAGCTTCTCTGATAGCCTTCGCCCTGACCGTCTCGACTCTGCTCAATCCGGCCGGCCAAATCCATCAACCGTCCCTGCACCTTTTCCTGCAGACGATTCATCGCCGCTCGCTGTTTGCGATAGAAGGAAGGCGAGAAAATCACCACCAGTGTTCGCTCCCGTCCCCACAGATCACGCCGGCAACGATACACTTTGACATGTTTGGATCCGCCCAGTTCCAGCTTCCGGTAAGCTTCTCGTTCGACTGCCAGCAGGTCCGAAACCCAGCGTCCCGGTAAAGCGCCGACGTAATGCAGGGAGGCTTGATCCAAATCCTTCAGGTTGTTTCGGCTCGGATTGCCGGCGTCAAAGATCAGCGTCATTTGCTCGGGAGCTCGTTTTAATCCCTTCATCCAGAGCTCGATCATCCCTTCCCAGGCTGTCGTGAACTGACTGACATCGGGCCGATTGCCGGCATAGCACTGGTGATACAGGGGAAGGCCCGTTTGCTCATCCTCGAACAGGGCCAGGGAGAGCTGGCGTAGATCCGATCGCTTCTGTTTGTTGTGTCCGCGCTGCGGCAGTTCCGCTCGTTCATTGAAGGTATCTATGAAAGTGAAGTAGTTGGTCGTATCATAGAGCAAGGTTTCCTCTCCCAGCGGAAACAGCTCCTGCAGACGAACCAGCAGTTCCTGTTGAATAGCATCGATATGATCGGCCTCGACCCGGTCCATATGATCCCAGAAGCGCTGGCTGGTCAGCACTGCTTCCCGAACCGGAAGCAAGCGTGAGATCACACTCTCCTGATACCAGTGTCGATAGAGGGCCCGTTTGCTGCGGGCCTCGATGGCTCGATTGACAGCGGCCAGCACCAGATACTGGCCGACTGAGAGTGGGGTACGACGTTTATTCGCAACAGCCGGTACGTGACGATCGACGATCTCGGCCAATCCCAGTTTTTGAGCCCA
This sequence comes from Acidobacteriota bacterium, assembly GCA_035306285.1. Classification (GTDB taxonomy): domain Bacteria; phylum Acidobacteriota; class UBA6911; order RPQK01; family JAPXNP01; genus DATGOF01. The sequence continues at coordinate 3,709 of DATGOF010000417.1, forward strand.
GTGCCAGAGCCAGGCCGAGGCGCCGAATTCTTTAACCTGGATCTGCCGCAGTGGAGAAGGCCCCTGAGTCTGTCCCCGGCTATAGGCCTGTTTGATCTCCTCCAGCACCCGTTCTTTCGGGCCCAGGTAGACCTGCTCGACGATGCGGGGTTTGCCTTCGACCCGGGCGGAACGCACCCAGTACAGATAGGGGCGTCCTTTCTTTCTCTTCTCGATAAGGCTTGCCATAATAGGGTAATACATACTATCAATAACGAGCCATGTCAATAGAAAAATCAAGCTTCTACAGGGTAATACCAAATTCAGACACTCCCGAACCTCACAGACTTTAACCTTTAAAAATCAGGAGATTACGAGGAGAGCATATAATCCCCTAAATGGAGGCTCCGTAAACTTGCGCTAGGTGTTTGAAACAGCTTCGCTGAACCTGCCTATCGTGCGCCGGGTTGGAAGAGTTCGATTGGGTTGCCGTCGGGGTCTTCGATTTGAATCTGCCTGCCACCGGGGCCGGCTTCAATTTCGTTGCGAAAGCGCACTCCCTGGTCCTGCAGCTCAGAAACCAGCGTTGTTAGATCCTTCACCTGAAGGATTTACGCGATTCCATCCGCCGGGCTCCTGTGGCCGGCCGTCCGGCATCGGACGAGAGCCTGAGGCTCCGGGGCCACTAAGGATCAACTTGAGGTTGCCGAGGGAAACCTGGGCAAAAGCCGGAGGGTTCTTGGCATCCAAATGAAAACCCAGTTTCTCCGTATAAAAAGCAATCGCGCGCTCAACGTCGTTGACTTGATACCTCACACCCCACATGCCCAGGACCGGGGACTCTCCTTGTGCCTTGTCAGTCATGGAAACGAACCTCCTATCTTCTTTTCGGGTACCAGTTGATGCCCCAGTGCGACGATGATCGTTCGATCTATTAGAAATGGAATCAATCAGTTGCTCCTTCGAGTTCGGGAGCTACGGTCATGATCGCGCCTGACTTTCTGGCGGTCATCCTTCCAGCATTCTTGTTCGAGCATTCTGCAGAAGCGGAACCTGGACAAAAATAGTAAAACCCCTTCTCGATGGAGATATAGAACCTCTTCACAAAAGGAGAGCCTCTTTATAAAAGTAGAGCCCTCCTTCTGACCAGCTATAGTCCTAAGGTCGACACGGCACAAGCGATCTTGCCTTCAGAGTATTCTAGTCGCTTCAGACATTCTATCGGGCCCATCCCTTATACGCGGGTGAGCCGAGCTTCCTTACGGGCTCGCGAGCGGATTTCGGCTTTCCGATCTCCGCTTAGCAGCTGGCGAAACCAGGAAGCGTCGCAGAATATGACGATTGCTCGAAGCAAGCCTGATGGTGGGGCACTAAAGCCGCTCGTGCGACAGGCGGGGAAGTGCTCGGTTGGCGCAAGCAAACTCTTCGCAGGCCGATTGTCATATCGTCCGCGGACTGGTACGGTACAAGTACGACGCGCGGGCTGGTCGGTTACAAACCATGCAGAGGTGGGGGCGATGACGAAGAAAGGCCACGAGAAGATCAAAGAGGCATGGGACCGCATCGCGAACGGTTTTGACGAGTTCGTCACTCCCTTTACTACCTCCTTGGCAGAAAGAGCACTCCACTATGCAGACCTTCGTCCGGGCATGCAGTTTTTGGACGTGGCCGCCGGCAGTGGTGCCCTGAGTATCCCTGCGGCGCGCCTTGGCGCCCAGGTACTGGCTACCGACATCTCTCCGGTCTTCATTGATCGGCTCGAGGCGCGGGCCAGCAAGGAGGGGCTGTCCAACCTGAAGGCGCGTGTTATGGACGGACAGGCCCTCGAGCTCGAGGATAGTACCTTCGACG
>DATGOF010000418.1:0-4353 GCA_035306285.1 Acidobacteriota bacterium
TCATTTTGGTGTGTTAAACTCCTGCCTTCGGGGCGCCGCTTCGAGGAGCGGATTCGCCGCCCTAGAGGAAACTGCGGCAGACGCGATCAGAACTTTGCGGGATAGATTTTTATGGGACGAGAGCGAGTTGCAATTGTGACAGGTGCTGCCAGAGGCATTGGGCTGGCGATAGCCCGACGCCTCTATAAGGACGGTAGTAGGGTTGTTCTGGCTGATGTCGACCTTGACGCTGTTCGCGAGAGTGCATTGGAATTTGGCGAAGACGGCTACGCGATTAAAGTCGACGTCACCGATCCTGAATCGACTCACGCCATGGCCACACAAACGCTAAGCCAGTATCAGCGTATCGATATTCTTGTGAACAACGCGGGGATTGCGGGTCCTGCCATGCCGGCTGTCGACTATCCTGTCGAAGAATGGAAAAGGGTCCTGGCTGTCAATCTGGACGGAGTTTTCTTCTGTATCCAGGCTGTTCTGCCTGCAATGCTGGAGCGAGGCTATGGAAGAATCGTCAATATCGCATCCATTTCGGGAAAGGAAGGAAATCCCAGAATGTCGGCTTACTCCACATCTAAAGCCGGTGTAATCGGGTTGACGAAGGTTCTAGGCAAGGAGTTGGCCACCAGCGGAATTCTTGTAAATTGTGTGACTCCTGCTGTAATCGAGACGGACATCTTGAAACAGCTGACGCAGGAAGCCGTTGATTACATGGTCAGCAAGATTCCAATGGGGAGAACGGGACAACCGAAGGAAGTGCCAGCAATGGTCTCCTGGCTGGCCTCAGAAGAGTGCTCATTTTCAACCGGTGCAGTCTTTGACATTTCAGGAGGAAGGGCGACGTATTAGCGTCCGGGAACACGAGGAGGAGAAATGAAGATCATTCGCTACATGGATTCGAATAATAATATCGGTTTTGGAGCAGAGCAGGCGGACGGGAGGGTCTTGGAACTTTCCGGTGACCTATTCGGCGCTCTAGAGCTCACCGACCGGACCGCTGACGTGAAAAAGAATCTGGCTCCTCTGGTTCCGACCGCAATTTTCTGTATCGGGTTAAATTATCGCTTTCATGCCGAGGAGAGCGGTTCGCCGATACCCGAATATCCGGTGTTGTTTATGAAGTCGCCTGGTGCAGTCCAGAACCCAAACGATCCGATCGAGCTGCCGGTGCACCTGAAAAGTAACGAAGTGGATTATGAGGCGGAGCTGGTCGTCGTCATTAAGAAACCTTGCAAGAATGTATCGCGCGACAAGGCTTTGGAATACGTACTCGGTTACACTTGCGGTAATGACGTCAGCGCCAGAGATTGGCAGCGAAGCAAGGGTGGCAGCCAGTGGTGCAGGGGCAAGACCTTTGACACATTTGCACCCCTCGGGCCGCGACTTGTTACCGCCGATGAGATCCCCAATCCAAACGAGTTGAAGATTCAGACCCTTCTGAATGGTGAGTTGGTCCAGGATTGGAATACCAATGATATGATTTTCGATGTTCCAGCCTTGATCGAATTTCTGAGCGGCAGCACGACATTGTTGCCGGGAACCGTAATCTTTACCGGTACTCCGCATGGAGTCGGGATGGCCCGTAAGCCTCCCCTCTGGTTAAAAGCCGGAGATTCAGTAACCATTAGGATCGAGAAAATCGGTGATCTGACCAATCCGGTCATCGACGAAAAGATCTAGCCCGCCGTTTAACCGCCTGCAGACGACCGCCAGAAGGGGAGTGTTGTAACCGAAGCCGTCCTCGGCGACGGTTCTGGTGAAGACAAGACCTCACAGCTATGAGGGGGCTTAACGCCTGGTGGAAGACCAGACGCCAGATCGGAGCTCTTGGATGCCTCGCCTCCGCTATCCGTCCGGCGTCTGCCTTTACTCATTCCCTTTTCTTTAGATCTGAAACGGTATCATGTATAAAAGCCGGTTGTAGGACGATATCATGCAGTGTCATAAATAGTGAAATGCTCTTGGGCACGAGACGGTTTACAACAGGCAAAATGTTTCTCTGGGTAGTCACGGCGTACACTCTGTGTCTCCTGGTTGGACATTTTCTTATCAGCTTCCTGATGCCTCCCGGCGGCTTCGTTTACCGCCTTCCCTGGTTCTTCCCGACCGGGATCAGTCTGGCCTTTCTCTTGGTTACTGGAAGGTACTTTGCACCGGTTGTTTTCACCGTTACTTTCCTGTCGGGTATTGCCTTCCATTCCACCTATGAGCCTGCCTGGGTAACCCTGGTTGTTTCTCTAGTAATCACGGCTGCTCTGACAGCCGGGGCGGTCTGGATCAGAGATCGGCTGGAGAAGAATATAGAATCGGGTATTAGCTCCGTCTTCTTTCCGGCTGCAATGGTGACGCTGGTCGTACCCTTTCTGGCCTGTGTCTCCTGGGCAAGTCTGGTCGGATCCATCCAGCTCACTTTCAGCTCTCAACTGAGACTGATCTTCCTGGACTGGTGGTTGAGTGAAAGCATCGAGGTAGCGGTAGTTACACCTTTTGCCCTGGTTTACTTGATTCCTTTTTTTGATCGTCTTTCAAGGGGCGCCTTCAGGCTTCCTCTTTATCAGATTCTTTCTTACCGGCTCCGTCGTGAGCTGGTCATCGAGTTTCTATTCTGGTCAGTCATCGTCCTCATTGTGCTGGTTGCCACTTTTTTGCTTCGACCGTTGATCGGCTATCGGTTGCTGTATCTGGCCTTTGTTCCCGTGATTGTGGTTTCAATTCGCCTCGGTGTAGAAGGTGTAATTCCAATCAACCTGATCGCCAATATCGGTAGCATTTTGTTACTGAGAATTTACGGAGAGTTTCAGCGTACAACTGTGGTGGAATATCAGATTTTGCTGCTTGCCATCTCCATTTCGGCTTTGGGACTAGGGACTGTGATCTCCGACCGCAGGCGCTTGTTTGAAGCTCTTCGTGCGATGCAGCTGGGACTCGAAAGGCGCGTTAGGGAGCGAACCCGGGAATTATTTGAAACCAACCAACGCCTGGAAGACAAAATTCGAGAACAAGAGGCAACGCAGGAAGCCTTGCAAGAGAGTGAGTTCCGCTACCGCAGGCTGTTCGAAAGGAATCTGGCGGGCGTTTTCAGCCACCATCCAGAGAAAGGCATTATTGAGTGCAATTTGGCCTTTGCCAGAGCTTTTGGCTACAACACTCCGGAGGAAATACTGTCGGTACCGAATTTCACGCTTTTCGAAAATGTCGAGCAGCGCCGTGAGTTTATCGACATGCTTCTTGCATCGGGATCTGTGATCGCCTATGAGGGTTGTGGAAAGCGAAAAGATGGAAGCAGGGTCTGGTTTCTGGTGAATGCAAACTTGTTGGGGACCGGGGGAGGCCGGGGAACGGTCGAGGGAACCTTGATCGACATTACAGAGCGAAAGCAATTAGAAGATCAGTTCAGGCAAGCTCAGAAAATGGAAGCCATTGGTCGGCTGGCGGGAGGAGTCGCCCACGATTTCAACAACATCTTGATGGCGATAACCGGATACTCGCAACTCGCCATGGACCGGCTTGATTCGGAGGATCCTATTTATAAGGACCTGGCTGAAATTGCCCGTTCGGCCGAGCGAGCGGCCGGGTTGACCCGTCAGCTTCTGGCCTTCAGCCGACAGCAGGTTCTGGAGACTCAGCGTGTCAATCTCAACGAAGAGATCAAAGAGATGGAGAACCTCTTGTCCCGTGTACTGGGAGAAGATGTCCGATTGGAGGTGGAACTGGACCCTCAACTTGGACAGGTAGAAGCTGATCCGGGTCAGATTCAGCAAGTTGTCTTGAATCTTGTAATTAATGCCCGGGACGCCATGCCCACCGGTGGGCGATTGGCAATTATCACGAAAAATGCAGTGATCGAGGATTCAAACGAGCATCTCGATCTGAAGCCAGGGGAATACGTCTCGCTGGTGATCAGCGATGAAGGTATTGGGATGGATCTTGAAACGCAGCGACGCATTTTCGATCCGTTCTTTACGACCAAGGAACAGGGAAAAGGCACCGGTCTCGGGCTGTCGACGGTTTATGGGATTGTCAAGCAAACCGGCGGCGGCATCGAGGTCGAGAGTAGTCCGGGGAGTGGGTCGACTTTTCGCCTCTATCTTCCAAAGCGTGTACCATGAGGCGAAATGGCTTTGCTCGAGGGGAGAAAAGATCCGTTAAAATGCAAAAAACCTGTGATTAAATTATCTCAAGTACTCGGTACGAGTCTGAAAATTCGCTAAGGGAGATCCAATGCCGAATCACCCGGGTCACGTGGTCTGTATCATCGGGGGAGCCGTTGCCGGTTCGGAAGCTGCTTTCCAGCTTGCGCAACGGGGTATCTACTCAGTGGTTATTGAAATGGAAGCCCTTCCCTGGGGCAAGATC
>DATGOF010000419.1:0-4481 GCA_035306285.1 Acidobacteriota bacterium
CCCATTGTCGAACCCCTGTTCTTGCTCTGCCAGGTGGGCCTGCTCTTGAATGTCGTCCTGGCTGTCTTTAACCTGCTGCCGATACCGCCTCTTGACGGTAGCTGGATTTTAAGCGGTCTGCTGCCTGATTCGTTTTCCCGCCTCTTTGATCTCATTCGACCCTACGGTTTCTTGATCCTGGTGATGCTCCTCTACCTCGGAGTCTTTGGGAAGATCCTGGGGCCTGTCCTTGCATTCGTTCGCGGGATCGCCTTATAAGGGAGGTTTCCGGAAATTTGCGGACGGTCCTTGTTTCGACCGTTTGAATCAGCCACAGGGTGTGTAGAGATAAAGATGGTTATGAAGAAGCGAGTCTTTAGTGGCATGCGCCCGACCGGGCGACTTCACCTGGGACATCTGGTGGGAGCCCTCAACAACTGGATTTCCATGCAGGATGAATACGAGTGCATCTACGGAATCGTTGACTGGCATGCCCTCACCTCGGAGTATCAGAACGTCGACATCATCAATGAAAGCGTAACCGAAATTGCGATTGACTGGCTGGCGGTTGGACTTGATCCCGACCGCGCTATTCTTATGATTCAATCTCTGGTGCCGCAACATGCGGAGTTGCACCTCCTCTTTTCCATGATTACGCCTGTCCCCTGGCTCGAGCGGGTCCCGACCTATAAAGAGCAGATCGGACAGCTAAAGGACAAAGACCTGTCAACTTACGGATTCCTTGGATATCCGCTGCTGCAGGCCGCCGATATCCTGGTATACAAGGCCGATGAGGTTCCGGTCGGGGAGGATCAGGTTTCTCACATCGAACTGTGCCGAGAAGTGGCCCGGCGCTTCAACCACCTCTATGGTCCGGTTTTTCCGGAACCTCAAGCCAAGCTGACCCCCACACCTCGTTTGCCTGGTACGGATGGTCGCAAGATGAGCAAGAGCTACCGCAACGAGATTCAGCTTTCTGAAGATCCGGCCAGCATCCGCAAAAAGATTATGACGATGGTCACGGATCCTGCCCGAGTTCGAAGGAGAGATCCTGGCAATCCTGATATCTGCCCGGTGTTTGACCATCATCGCGTATTCACCACTTCGGAGGGGCAACAGTGGGCCGCCGAGGGTTGTCGAACAGCAGGAATTGGATGCACAGATTGCAAGAACCTTCTTCTCGAGCAGATGCTTCCAGTGATCGAACCGATCCATGAGAAGAGGATCGAGCTCGAAAGAGACCGCAAGGGCGTCATCGACATCCTGGTGGAGGGAAGCCGCAGAGCGCGCCGTCTCGCCTCTGAAACGCTTCGGGAAGTACGTCAGGCTATGAAGATAGAGTATGGAGGATCATGACGACAGGTGCTGATTACCAGGTCGAGCTGGAGATTTTTGAGGGTCCTCTGGATCTCTTACTCCATTTGATCAAGGAACAGGAGCTCGACATTTATGACATCCCCATCGCCCAGATCACTGATCAGTATCTTCGCTATCTTCAGATGATGAAAGATCTTAACATCAACATCGCAGGAGAGTTCCTGGTGATGGCTGCGACGCTGATCTTCATCAAGTCACGGATGCTGCTTCCGGTGGAAGTAGTCGAGGAAGGAGAAGAAGGCGAGGATCCCCGTCAAGACCTTGTCAGTCAACTGCTCGAACATGAGAAGTTCAAGAAGGCAGCGTCTTTGCTGCACGACCGACAAGTTGTGGCACTTTCGATCTGGCCGCGGGGTGACGAGGAGTTTGAAGAGGAGGAAAAGGAGGCCGTTTCCGTCAACGTTTTCGACCTGATTCGAGCCTTTCACCGAATCGTAGAGCGCTATCAAGAGAACATCGTCATGGAGGTTCAGCACGAAGAAGTCTCTTTGGAGCAGAAGCTTACCGAACTCCGTTCTCTGCTCATGCTACAGCGCGAAGTGCTCTTTTCAAGCTTTCTGAGGAAAGCCGTCTCCCGCCTTCATCTCGTGATTACCTTTTTTGCTCTTCTGGAGATGGCTCGCCTCGGAGAGGTGCGTCTTATGCAGTCGATGGCCTTTGACGATATCCGGATCGTTGCATGCTGAAGGATGAGCCTTTTTCTCAGATCCTGGCCATTCTTTTTGCTTCCAGAGAACCGGTGATGCCGGGAGATCTTCTGGCCGTCTTCCCCCACCTCTCCCCCGAGGAACTTGTAGGCGTATTGACTGCACTCGTGCAAGAATTCAATCAGATTCAAAGCTCCCTCGAAATCAGGCAGGTTGCCGGCGGCTATCGAATCACAACGCGGGTTGAGCATCACGAGGTGATCCGAGAGTATTTGAAAACACAGCCTTCGGCGCGGTTATCCGCGGCTGCACTGGAGACGCTGGCTGTCATTGCCTATCGACAGCCGATCACTTTTCCTGAGATAGCTGAAATCCGGGGCATAAAGGGTAGCTCGACAATCAAGACGCTACTCGAGAAAAAGTTGATCGAGATCAAGGGTCGAAAGAAAGTCGTCGGCCGCCCCATCCTCTACGGAACAACACGCGAGTTCTTGATTCATTTTGGGCTCAATGACTTGTCAGAGTTGCCGACTCTGGAAGAGTTCGAGGAGCTTTTGCAGAGCTGATCTGAACAAGAAACGACCATTGGGCCACGCGATCTTCCGGAAAACAGACGCATAGTTGTGTGCAATTGCGCTGAAGGGAAAATGTCCCCGGCAATGGACTTTTTTCCCGGACAGAAGCTTTGCGTGCCGTCACTTTTCCAAAAGTCTATCCTGTTCCCGGGGGCTCCCGTACTTAGACGCTTCCAATGGCATGAACATTGCTGACTACTCTCCTGTAAATTTCTTTTATTCATAGGAGGTTTTAATGGAACGCCGTGTATCGACTCCGACCATCATATCGGCTACGAGCCTGAGGGGTACCCCCGTCGTAAATCCTCAAAGTGAAAGCCTGGGAGAAATCAAGGAGATCATGCTTGATGCCCGTACTGCTCAAATTGCCTATGTCGTTCTCTCCTTTGGAGGATTTCTGGGTATGGGAGACAAACTCTTTGCTTTTCCCTGGGAAGTCTTCCAGATGGATCCCAACAACGAACAGCTGGTCCTCGATGTCGCTAAAGAGAAACTCGAGAATGCACCTGGATTCGATAAGGATCACTGGCCATCCGACGCGGATTCAGAATGGGTGTCACGCGTCTACAGCTACTACGACGTACCTCCCTACTGGGATTGATCTAATCAGCAACTGTTTCAAGTTAGTTTGAGACCGAGACCTCAGTTCTCGCTCGAGGTCGATTTCCGGGTCGCTCCTCTCTTCAAATCTGGATGCGGCTCGGTTAAGAACATGGAGAGGACCGGAGCCTTCATGCCGGTTGGTCTCACACTTTCAGAAAAAAAGTCAAAAAAACTTGCTTAAGGGTCGCCAGTAGGGTTTATAAAAGGGGGGTGAGGAGGGGAAAAGAGGCATCCGGTCGGCCGACTGCAGGGGGACTGCATTCCAGATTTGAACCTCTTTCTTTTTCCCCTCCTCTGAAGGGATCCGTGGGGATGGCGGACCCCCTCGAAGGGACCCGTGGGGATGGCGGGTCCCTAGGGCTCTAAAAAATGGGTTTCAGTTCCATCCTGGTTCTCTACGACCGATAGTTCGGTCTTGGTAAAGAGGAGAAGAGAGGAAGGCTGCCCTTCTCGGCGATCGGGAGATGGGAGGGTTTAAGCACACCGATCGGCCGAAACACTTCCAATCTTCTCCTCGCTGAGGGAACAGGGCCCCGCGATTAAGTTGCCTCACAGCGGCTCGACGTCCTCCTCCCGCGCCGCAAATCTGCGTTGCCTGTTATCCCTCATTTCAATCTCATAGAAAATAAGCCCGGCGTCATAGATTCCTTCGATGATCGTTCCTTCAGCCTTGTTTCGACATCCCACAAACAAAGGCGCCCGGACCTTAGCTCCAACTGGAAATTTGAACTTGCTAGGTGTTTTAGAGAGCAGTTGTTTTACCATTCTCAATAACCTCTTCATGATCTAAAACGTTGGTTGTGAACTAACAGCTCAGATAGAGAAGACCCGTGCGACAATCAGTCAAAACTAACCAATCCTTGTTTTTCCTCCCGGTTATCACGACGGCGGAAGGCTGGCGCAGGAACCAGATTGTCCCCACTGTCGGCAAATACTTCTCCGCTATCGGTGACGATCTCGTACATCTCTTCTTCCAGCCCAAAAAGGTCACCGATAAAATCCATTCCCGAAATCAGCCAACGATCACGGACCGTCCCCTCTTGATGGCTCATCAAATCTCGAACTCGGGCGCCGATTTCGTACGAGAAGCCTTCGTCCGCTGGCTCAGGTTTATCCGGAAGCAGTCTGCTGCCGGCCGAGAAGTTCGGCTTCAAACCAAACTCCTCGATTGTCTGCAAAATTCGCTCTGGCTGTCCCCAATCGCTCCAATAAACTCCACTTAACGGATATAGGAGTGTCTGACGGGCGGCACCCACAAGCAACTCGCTTGAAAAGTCTGTCGCCGGTATCCCTCGGTAAA
>DATGOF010000420.1:0-4287 GCA_035306285.1 Acidobacteriota bacterium
CCCTTTGGCCGCCGCATCTTCCAGGAGTTCCGTAAACGTACGGTAGCCATACTGAGCCTCTGAAAAGGCCGGCTTTTTTCGTTTCATCGTCTGTTTCACAAGGGACGAATACAAAACGTCCTTATTTTCTCTCATCAAGGCCAGTACCGAATCGATCAAAAGCTCGAAAGCAGGCCTTTTGTCGGCAGGTATGCGTCGAGGAATCTGGGGGGGCCTCACGCCTGCATCACCAAGGTCCTCGTAGAAAATAAACTCGTCACAATTGTCAACGAGTAACGAGGAGGCGGTATCCCTTGAGGCCAGGCCAATCACATATTTGCCGTTCTCCTTCAGCTTTGAAACAAGAGGAGAAAAGTCGCTGTCACCCGAAAGAATCGCAAATGTTCCGATATGTTCTTTGCTATAGCAAAGATCCATTGCATCCACGCAGAGCCGAATATCTGCTGAATTCTTGCCTGCTTGGCTGCGTTTGGGTATATCGATGATTTCGAACGCGGCATTATGCAGCTCCTGTTTGTACTCAGCGTATCGGGTCCAGTCGCAATATGCCTTCTTGACAATAATCTTGCCCTTTTCAACCAGCCGCTCCAACACCTTCTGGATGTCGAATCGGTCTCGTACCTTACCCTTTTCAAAGGCTAGAACCAGATTCTCGAAATCAAGAAACACGGCCAGGGAAGTCTCCTTTTCTGCCATATGGAGAGAGTAACACTCTGACTATGAACTGGAAAATACCCGGACTTCCGCAAGCGCCTTGCGCAAACAATAGAAATAGGAAATCCTCCCTCAAATTTCGAAGCCAGCCGTTCAGCAGAGGGAAAAATTCCCCGCCGGCACTTTTGGGAAAAATTGTGATTTGTCAGCGGAGATCTTCAAAGCACCACGAATAGTGGATTCTCCAATTATTGCCCAGAATGGCATGTCAATTGCTTGGTTCAAGGGCAGGTGAACTAAATTTCACCAGCGCTAATCACTACCAGGTTAGCGTTTACCCCCCGGCCAGAGTCGTGTCCATCCCCTGCACGACTCTGGCTCCCCCCCTGTCACTGATATAATGTAGCTACTGCAACTTTGGATATTTCAGCAAGTTCTTCCTCTGGGGAGAAGATGTATGCTCACTCGTCGATGGCGCTTGATCCTGGGAGTCCTTTTCCTTTTCTTCCTTGCCGGAATTTTCTTACTTTACTCGAGCATGTCCTACCTGACTCGTGAGCTCGCAGAGAAGCGAGTTCCCGGGCTGACCTTCTCTGATCTCGAAATCGGATGGAATTTGCTGACGATTCGAGGTCTGCGTTACGTTGATCCGGAAACCGACCGCCTTCTTCTAAGCGCCGATCAAGTCGTCGTTTCGCCGAGTTTCGCCTCCTTCTTCTCCGACGAGATTCAGATTTCGTCAATTGACATCGATACCCCTTACGTCTATGTGCTTCGCGATTCACAAGGCAAGCTCCATTTACCGTTACCTCGTCGCGGATCTCGCACGAACGACACGGGAAAAAACTTAAACCAGGAAGCGTCCAGCCTTCGGGTTGTCATCAATGAGATTTCGGGGGCTAACGGTAGTGGCGAATTTATTGACCAAACCGTCGCTGGGCCGGATGCACACTACCGACTAACTGACCTGAACTTCTCAGTTCGTGATCTTCAACACCCGCCCGAAAGCCGACCGGTACAATTCGAGGTCGCCACATTGATTGAGGGTGAAACTACCAGTCAGCTTCAGATCAGCGGATGGTATGACTTCGTAGCATCCTCGGCCGATCTTGCCTTCCACCTTCAGGACTTTACCTTCGATCATGGGGAGCCCTATCTCCGAGAGAGAATTCGGGTGAAAGAACTTGGCAAAGGCCGCATCGATGCCGATGCCAAACTGCAGATGACAGAAGGGCAGTACACTGTAAGCGGACACCTGAAACTAACCGATTTCGTTATCAGTCAACTGCAGGACCGACTTTTGGGCTTTCCTACCGAGGTATTGCAGATTTTCTTGAAGGATTCCGGCGGGGAGCTGATTGTCCCCTTTAATTTCAAGGGACAGCTGGGTGTAGGAGGGAAACCATTCGATCCGGGAGCCCTCTTAATGGACCGACTGGAAGAGGAACTGGGTTCTAATGCGACGCTGCTTGACCTGCTTAAGGAAAAGGACAGTAAGAAGGTCCGAGAGAAGCTGGAGGATCTGTTGAAAGACAGCAAGCGATTACGCGATCTGTTTCGCTGAAGCCTCCTTCCAGTAGCCACTAACCAGCGATCTTCCACCCTTCGTAACGAATCACGCAGCAAAGCCGTGTAACCCTTGCATTCGCGACGGCCTACCGGTCACTGGGCCGGCGCCAAACAGCTTCGCCGCCTTCTCCAGGACGAATCTGTTCATCTTCCGCTGGAACGATTTGTTATATTCGTCAGCAAGATGAATACAGAAGAAACAGGCCGTCTGCTCAAGCAGATTTTACGGATCTTCTCGTTCCGAACCGAAAAGGACGCCTGGACGGGTATGACCGAAGAGATCAAGCGCTTGTTCACTCAGAAGCGCTTTGATTTGCTCGAAAGAAATCTCGAGCAGGCGGAGGCTTTCCTCAACGGGCAAGTGGACCATCCTGAACATCCGGAACGAATACACCAGCTTGCCGAGTACTTTGAGCAATACACCGGCAACTTCAAGCGAGGCGAAGAGCTCTACCGGCAGGCTCTTACAGAGTTCAGAGAAAAGAAGACTGAAGATCCCCTCAAAGCGGCTCCGACCCTTAACAATCTCGCCGTGCTCTTGATTCATCAGCGTCGTTATGGGGAGGCGGAACCCTTAATCCGTGATCTAATGTTAGTTGTAGAGGAGAAATTGGGAAGAGATCACGTCGAGTATGCTACCTGTCTCGAAAATCTGGCGGCCGTTCTGCGCCATACGGATCGAGAGACAGAGGCTCTAGAGGCCAAGGAGCAGGCGCGGCGGATTCGGCTGGAACATCGCCGGAAGCAGCAAACCTGACCGACGGAACGATCGATGTCGGACGTTTCGCCCATCCAGCCTACTGCCAGATTCTAAAGCTTATCCCGCCATGCAAAAGTCTCGGTTGACCGAGTCGCTCCTCGGGTGTCCTTCCAACCGCGTACTGTCGGTCGAGAAGATTCTCGATTGCGAGGAAAAGATCGAGCCGCTCCGTCAGCACCCGGCGCAGCCAAAGATCCAGAGTGAAAAACCCTCCCAGCGGCAGTTCGTTCTCGTCATCTTCATACTGCCGGCCGATATAGCGGGCCTGAGCGGTTAGACTCCAAGGACCGTCATATCTTAAGGATGCTGCCGCCTGATGAAGTGGCACCTGGGGCAACCGAAGCCCGGTTGAATCGACTTCGGTGAAGGACGCCAGGTAGGCCCCCTGGACACTCCAGCGGTCACGCAATCGGATCGTCGAATCGAGTTCCAGACCTCGGATATCGACTCGCCCCAAGTTCTGACGCTGCCGCTGGATAAGTTCAGGTGTCGAAGAAATCGTGACATTGCTGACCGGATCGGCGAGGCGATTCCAGAAACCATTCACACGAAAGAGCACTCTCGACTGGGGATGCAAATCGAAACCGGCCTCAAGCCCCCAGAGGCTCTCAGCGCCCAGATCGGGATTGGCTTCCGTTACGATATTGCCAACCCTAAACGGCCTGTAGAGTTCATTTAGTGTAGGTGCCCTGAACCCACGGTAAAGTGAACTCCTGAGCGTCAATTCGTCTGAGGCACGAAGCACAAGGCCAGCTCGAGGATTGAAGGAAGTTTGCGTTTCGCGGTTCTCCCACGTGTCCAGGCGAGTGCCCAGTAGCAAGTCTAGCCGGGGGTGTAGTTCAAACAAATCCTGGACAAAAACCCCTGCCAGATTCTGGCGATTTTCATCCCAACTGGCATAGCGCCAATCGGCTCCAACCCGTAGATCCCCTCCCACAAGGTAACTGAAGGCCGCACCGGTTCCAACCGAAGGGAAACGCTGGTCCGCAGTCAGAAACTCTTGTGATCGGTCGGGAACGATTCGCGAAAACCGGCTCTCGAACAGGTCCGATTGAGTGTAAAAGTTAAGATTCCAGCGAGGCCTCTGGAGCCCTGTTTCAAACATGTAAATGCGCGAGTTGTTGGTTTGGATTGGCGTACCATTTCCCCGGTCCTCGTGGAAAATATTCAGGCCCACATGAAAATCACGGTAGTACACGCGGCCGAAGAAACTCTGGAAATCTACATAGGCCGGAACATCAACGGCACCTCGCTGTGGTTCGGCCACGACATAATAGCCATCGGTATCGAAGATTCGTCCCGAG
>DATGOF010000421.1:0-4391 GCA_035306285.1 Acidobacteriota bacterium
CGATCCGGCTCGAAGAACCCCAGGAACACATCAGAACACAAGAAATCTCCTCACACTCCAGGAAGCCTGGACATTCGAGCATGACACAGCAAGATTCGATTAATAAGCAAGAACTCATCCAGCTACTCAAGTCCGAAGTGGCCCTTTACCAATCGTTGCTGGATATCGAAGCCCGCAAGATCCCCCTCTATATTAAGGGCGACCTGGAGGGCATCGAGAATGCCCGCTCCCAATCAAAAGCCATTCTGATCGGAATCCGAACCGTTCAGAAAGGAATCAAACAACACTTGAAGGAGACCTCACTCAGCGAAGTGATATCGCGTCTGGAATCATCGAATGAGAAGCAAGAAGGGATCAAGGCACTGCGGACGTTACATCGGCTACTTCAGGAATTGAAGCGAATTAATCTCCGGAACAACGGCTATACACAGACATCACTGGCATTTACTCAGTCAATGCTGCAGGCCATCTTTCCACGATCTGCGAGTTACAACCAGACTGGATACGTTGAAGCGGAGAGATGTCATTCAGGCGAGAGCACAGGTTTGAAACTGTAGGGGATCGAAAATTATGAGCGGACTATTCTCAGATCTCAGAGTGGGTCTCAAGAGCCTTTCCAATATGGAAGCGGCAATGTCGGTTGTTAGCGAGAATATCGCGAACGTTAACACTCCTGGATACAGCCGAAAGCGGATTATTTTCGAAGCCGGGCCTGCTCAAATTTACAGCTTTGGTTCAATCGGCCAGGGAGCTGATATTGCTCGTATCGAATCAGTTCGTGACAGCTTCATCGAGAATCGCATTCGGTTTGAAATGCAGATGAAGGGACTCCTTGAAGGCCAGGAATTCGGCTTAAGTCAAATTGAAACCATCCTGGCCGGTAGTGCGGGCTCTGGAATTCCCGATAATTTGTCTCGATTCTTTAACAGTTTTCTCGAGTTGGCGAGCGATCCATCGTCGATCCCACTTCGTCAGTCCGTACTGTCGGAAGCCGAGAAGTTGGCTTTCTCCATTCAAGATACCTTTCGACGACTGGATTCACTGGATGTCGACAACCGTCACCAGATTACCGATTCGGTTGCCAGTATAAATTCGATTCTTGGAGAACTGGCGCAGCTGAATGCGGAGTTAGCACCGCTTCAGGCAAGTGGAGTAGATGGCGGCGGCCTAAAGGACCGCCAGCAGGAGTTACTCAATCAACTCTCGCAGGAAATTGATATTCAGACATACACCAACGAGAGTGGTTCGCTGGTCATTACAAACTCGACCGGACGACTGCTTTTGGTTGGAGACCAGCCGCGCCAGTTGCAGGTCAAGGAGACCACTCATGGCCAGCAGATCCTTCTCCAGGGGCAGGATATCTCCTCTGAAATCAAGGCTGGTAGACTGGGCGGTTTTCTCGATCTTCAAAGAGCAGTCATCCCCTCCTATAAGGATGCACTGAATACGCTAGCTTCAGAACTTGTCCAACAGGTCAATGCGATTCACCAGGGAGGAGAAGGACTGGACGGTATTACGGGAAGAGACTTTTTCTCTGTGGTTTCCGGGCAGGAGGCTCGGACGATTGCAGTGGCCCTCTCAAATGGCGAAGAACTGGCGGCTGGCCCCACCGGAAGCGCTGAAGGCGATGGATCGATCGCTCAGCAGATTGCCGACCTCCGAAACCAATCCTTTCCGGGGCTTGGGGGCGGTACTCTTGATGACTATTATTCACAACTAGTCTTTGAAGCGGGCCTTGATTCTCGTTACGTCAAGGGATCGAGCGAGCTGCAAAGCCAGGTTCTGACGGAGCTTCAAAATCAGCGTGACTCCGTCTCGGGTGTCTCCCTCGACGAAGAGGCTGTGAACTTGATTCAGTTCCAGCGTTCCTACCAGGCCAGCGCACAGTTCATACGGGTCGTTGACAGCCTGCTGGAAGAGACGATCAACTTGATTCGATAGGAGCGAAGCTAATGAGAGTATCTGAAAGCACCGTCATCCGAAATTTTCTCCATTCGCTGGAAAATGCCCGGGCTCGATGGAGTAAAGCGAGCCTTGAAGTCAGCACTGGAAAGAAGGTCAACCGTCCTTCCGACTCTCCTGTGGACAGTGCCCGACTGATCCAGATTCGGGACGAGATGTCAAAGATTAATCAATACTACAGGAATCTCGACCAGGCGCGCTTTCAACTGGCATCGGTGGATGAGGCGCTGAACTCTCTTAGAAATCTAACCATTAAAGTCAGCGAACGGGCCACCTACGCCCTGACCGGTACACTCGAGCAGCAGGAAAGAGATGCCATCGCAAGTGAACTGAGGCAAATACGCGAGACGATGGCCGGGGTCGCTTCGAACAGGGTTAATGGCAACTATCTCTTCTCTGGGACTGCGGTGAATACTCCCCCTCTTGAGCTGATTGGCGATACGTACGTGTACCAGGGCAACGGCGAAGCTCGATATATCGAGATCGCGCCCGGTGAGAAAGTGCAGGTGAACGTCACGGGAATCGACGCCTTTTTGGATCCTGACACGGACCTGCTGAATACTCTCGGAGAGCTGGTCAATCAACTGGAAACGTCTGATATCGAAGGAGCAAAGGCCTCTCTCGAGAAAATCCAAGAGGGAGCGGAGAAGCTGGACGTCGTCCGGTCTCGCGCGGGTGCTACTTATGCCCGATTGGAACAGGTGCAGGGCCGCCTCGACAGTGACATGATTCTTTTGACAGAGCAACTGTCAGAGCTGGAGGATGCTGATATGGCAGACGCGATCAGCCGCCTGACCATGGCTGAGACGGGATTGCAGGCCACCCTTTCCGCAGGTTCCCGCTTGCAGCAGCTCAATCTATTTGATTATCTTGGCTAGGCATTGAAACGATGACGCAAGAACTCCAGACTTCGAAATTTGGAACGGTAACCTATGAGGCGGGAGATGTGATCGAGTTAATCGGTGGAATGCCCGGTTTCTCGAATTTATCCCGATTCATTCTGATCGAGAATCCTGATCTGGAACCGATTAAATTTTTGCAGTCGCTTGAAAAGCCGATGATCTCATTTCCCTTGATCGATCCTCGGATCTTGGACCCCGATTATCAGATCGAACTCGGGGAGGAAGAGCGTCGGAAGCTTGATATTGTTGATCAGTGCCAGGGCTTGAGTTATTCGATCGTTACTTTTGACCCGGTGCCAGAAGCGTGTACGGTGAATCTGTTCGCTCCGATTGTAGTCAACACATCAAACATGAGAGCTTTGCAGGTCATACTGTTTGATAGCGATTACAGCATCGAACAACCCTTACTGAA
The DNA here is from genome assembly GCA_035306285.1 of Acidobacteriota bacterium. Classification (GTDB taxonomy): domain Bacteria; phylum Acidobacteriota; class UBA6911; order RPQK01; family JAPXNP01; genus DATGOF01. Next base: position 3,277 of record DATGOF010000421.1, read on the forward strand.
ATAGAAAACAGATGCTTGTCTTCACTCGAAAGGCCGGAGAGTCCCTGATGATTGGTGATGAAGTCGAGGTCACCATTCTCTCGGTCACCCAAGATCAAGTGCGAGTCGGGATCAAAGCGCCGCGCGAAATTCCGATTCATCGACAAGAGGTTTACCAGGCGATCGTGCGTCAAAATCAGCGCGCCAGCTATTCCACTCCTCCTTCGCCGGATTTGCTGGATCGATTGAAATTGGCCGATCTGACGCGGAAGCAGAAATAGATATTTATTTCGGTTGCGACCCTTTTCAAGAGCGCGGACTGGAATCTTGCTCTCCCGCGCCGTATATTCGTGTTGATGAACTGTTCTCGGCGCCTCTGTCTTTTCGTGGCGTTTCTGCTGACAGGCTGTCAATTCCTGAATGGTGCGGAGTCACCGGATCGTGTGGCTCAGCTCATGGGAGTCGATAAGGGGGATACAGTAGCAGATATCGGAGCAGGGGACGGTGAGTGGACATTTGACCTGGCCCGACGGGTTGGTTCCGATGGACATGTGTACTCAACCGAGATTGACGTCGAGAAGCTGGAAAAGCTCCGGGACGAGTCTGAGAAGCAGGGCTTTCAGAATGTTACTCCGGTTCTGGCAGGTCGGTCGAATACGAATCTGCCGGTTGATTGTTGCGACTCCATCCTGATCAGACTTGTTTATCACCACTTCACGCAGCCGCAACAGATGCTCGAGAGCTTGAAGCGTGCTGTCCGACCCGGTGCACGCGTCGTCATCATCGATTTTCGACCGGGGCGTCTCGACCCGGTTCCCGGAGTCCCGGAAAATCGAGGCGGCCATGGAGTCAACCCTGAGCTTGTGATTCAAGAGATGAAGGCTGCCGGATTCACGCTCGAGCAGCAGATCGATTCCTGGGACGACCAGAAGGATCGATACTGCCTGGTATTTAACGCTCCTTAGGCGTGTGAGGTTTTCACCACGAAGACACAGAGGGCACAGAGGACGACTGTGCTGTCAGCGCAATGATCTTCACCCGCAGAGCAGCAGAGGAACAGAGCAGTAGCCGATTAGCCTCATCATGCTGAAGGCGTGAAAGAGCGCACCCACAGGGCGCGTTCCGTCAGGCAACTC
>DATGOF010000422.1:0-2105 GCA_035306285.1 Acidobacteriota bacterium
GCACCCGGAGTCTCCCCCTGGTCCGGCCACCGTCTCGATAGACACCCGGTAAGCTTACTGGCGTGCCTTCAACTGCCTTTCGATCGAATTCCGAAGAGTCGGCAGGTGACGAAGAGCGTTCTCGTAATACACCTTGCGGAGCACTTCGTCGGGAAGACCGATGCCTGATATATTCCACCGGCCATGACCCGGAGATCCACCCGGAGTGACCACCTGGGCCGGATGGTAGAAGTATTCGTCAAAGGTTTCCAGATACCGCCAGTGCGGAGTCCAGAACTGATCCTGCTCGCGATTGGGATTACCATCCGTACCAAAAAGAATTCGATCCTGGTACTTCAGAAAAAACTCCCGCCAGAGACGGGGCGCTCGTCCTAAATCCTGTACCGTTGCCGAGATCTCCACGTCAGCGTTGGGGTAGGTGTCGAGAATGGCGGCCACTTTCTCAGGATCATAGTAAAGCATGCCCATATGTCCCAGGACGAAGCGGGTATTCGGGTGCTTCCGAAGCATATTCTCCCGAGCCCTTTCTATCACTTCATGAGGCGGACCCGATTCATAAAGATTTCCCGAGGTGTCGCCCGGTTGGTGCCAGAGACCGGCTTCGTAGCGTTCGTTCTTGGGGCTGATTGGATAAAAGCGCCCGACCGAGTCACTGGTATGAATCATGACTGGTTTGTCGTACTTCGCCGCCGTTTCCCAGATTAGATCTAGACGAGGATCGTCCGCTTGGATGAAACTCCCATCGGGATTTTTCGCTTCCTGTCCGAGCCTCTTGGACACCTTCATTCCGAGAACACCAGCCTCAAACGCTCGCTCCATTTCGGCTGCAAACCGCTCTGACCATCCGGGCTCGTTGATCCCTTCAGTACTAAAGGTAATGAAGGTCGCAACTCTGTCACGATAAGGCTCGGCAGCTTCCAGGACTTGGTCCAGCTCTTCCCCGGTACCACCGTTAAGGTTCACGATAGCACCCAGACCGACGGAGTCCATGAGTTGGATCAAGTCCTCGTAGGCCTCTCGATTGTTAAGTCCACGTCCGTGGAAGTGAAAGTCGATGGCCGGATACTTGGCTCGGAAAATGTTCGTCCTGGGAAGCCTCAGAAGCGTAAGTGGCATTGGAGGCGTCTCGATCCCGTCTGGCTCCCATCCCGGTGGCGGCTGCACGTCTTCCATACTGGGCAAGGGTGGAATCCAAACTTCGCCTTCCTTCACGTGGTCGGGAGCCTTCGGTTCCACGGGAAGTTCTGGAGGCGAGTTCTGGGCGCGAGTGTCGACTCGAGTCTGCGTATCCGGGTTGGCCTCCGAGGAACCTTCCGAACAACTTCCCTGCGCAACCAGAACGAATAAGCTGACTGCCAGGAGCAAAGCCAGTTCTGGAGATTTACGATTCATCTGACACCTCCTGTGATGGACTGCGAAAGATTGGCTGATCGGCCGAAAGGCCCGCCGGGCGTCAGCCCTTTGGCCGGGAAATCGATCATATCCGCGCAGCAGTGACGTTGCAACGACGATTTCACCAGATGGGAGTTCTGTGCTACTCCGTTGAAAAGGACGTTCCACGCAGCCTCCATCCGGCCTTTCCTCTTTTCTATATGGTGAAGAACATTTAATATTGGGGCCAAGTAGATGCCCCGGGTCCTCCGGACCAGATAACTTGAAACCAGCCGAGACAGCAACCTGAAAGGATTGAAGATGATGCGCAAGGCAGCTCTGGGTCGCCGCGATTTTCTTAAAACGGCCGGCACACTGAGCCTGGGATTGACAGCCACTCGAGGTCTATCCGCCCGTTCCTACGCTCGAATACTGGGTGCTAATGAAAGACTACAAGTAGCCGTCATCGGTGTCGGGGGACGTGGTGGGAGGAATCTGAGGCTGGTGTCCGGCCGAGAGACACCTAATTTTGCAAAGGATCCCAAGAAAGTTACCGGCGCTGAGGTGGTTGCATTGTGCGACGTTGATTTGCGCCGTGATGGCCCTCGGGAGCCGATTGCTGCGCTGGCATTCGATGAGTTTCCGGAAGCCGCCAAGTTTCACGATTATCGACGTCTGTTTGATGAAATGCACGCCGACATCGACGCAGTACTCGTCAGCACGACCAATCACGT
>DATGOF010000423.1:0-2615 GCA_035306285.1 Acidobacteriota bacterium
CGAGACCGTTTAGCGTGGGAACCACTTTAGCCGCAATACCCATAATCATGAGTGAGATAAATCCGACAGTAATTGCGTGACGAGCAGCACCGTAGTAGGCATGGCTGAAGACCGTGCCACTCAGTCTCAGGTAAATCGGCATCAGGATTAGCATCGCCAGTGACACCAACAACCAGAGATACGCGGTGCGAACAAACTTGGCACTCCGGTCCTGTGCCGGAAATGGACGCCAGAGCTTCCAGTGGAGAACAATGGAGACGACCCCGATGGCCAGCAAAACCCAGGCTCCCAGGAGGGCAAAAGCCCAGATCACATTCCCCGTGGTGTGGAACAGTACGAAAAAGAATATCTCCCCCAGGAGCCCCAGAACAAGAATCACCAGAGCCTTCCAGGCGCGTCCCCGAGGCACTGGAGCTACGTCAAAAAGAGCCGGCAGCATACGAATCGACACTCCGAGAATCATAAACAAGGCCAGACCATGAATTTGAAGGTCACGCAAAGGAGTCTGGTAGGTCGAAATGTAATAGAGCAGGTCGGCCCTCGAGGCTGCAGTCATGGTATTCACCGTGTGCCAAAGGCTGAAGACACCCATGATCACGAACCAGATCAACGCAGCTGTCACAAAGCCGATATAGGGTTCCCAGCGAGTTCCACTCGAGCGAAAGGTCACGACGAGTTGTGCCGCAAAGATCACGATAGCCAGGCTCTGCAGGATTCCTCCGGCCAAGACTGCAGGGACAGCCCAACTCACCGATTCCGTGAGCGCCATCCCGGTCGTTCGGATAATGATTCCGACGAGCATCATCAGAAACGTTGCGACGGCCAGTCTCGGAGCCATCAGCTCCCGGTGCCACATGCGCGGGAAGGCTTGATAAGCAAAACCCATGATAAAGAGGCCCACCCAGCCGAAGATCTGGGCGTGGCCATGGGCATTCACCTGGTGAATGGAAGCCGAGGTAAAGGAACCGGTCGCTCCTATCTGCCAGAGAAGCCAGGCTCCCCAACTGGCTCCGAGAGTGAGGACTAGTAGGATTCCTGCTACGAAAAATCGCCGGTAGATGGTGTCTGCCACTCCTGGTGGAGCGGTTGATTGCGGACCGGTCGAGCCTCCTCTTACGCTCTGCTTTATTTCTTGGAGGAGCATTTCCTCGTCAACGCCGTGGGTGCGGCTAAAAAAGCGAATGGTTTCGACGGGACCGCTCCTTCCCCCGCATCCTTTCAACCCGTACTGATCGAATATCAGTCGGGTTTGTGGATAGCGCTCAAAAAGATCGGGCAGTAAGGTGTCTGAGTCGATCCTAAGTTCGTCCCGATTCATCGATACCTCCGGCCAAGAACAGCCCTCGTGTCATTTTCAACGTTCCCCACATCGTTCATGGTATTCAGATCGCGCAACTGGTTCTTTGCGCTGGCGCAAATACTGAAGTTTTTCTTGTTCTGAACCGGCGATCGCTCGTCTCGCGAAAGCGTTATACTGAACAGGACCAAAGATGACAAAAGGCAAATCCGTGATCGAAGAGAAGAAGGAGCTGGTCCAGTTATTGTCTGGCGTTCAGCTGTTCAAGGGTCTGTCGGAGACTGCCCTCGAAGATGTTGCCGCTGCCGCCCAGACATTGGATCGAGAAGAAGGAGCCAGCTTCTTCGTTCAGGGAGATGCGGCCACGCGCCTCTTTGTGATTGCCGATGGACGGGTCAAAGTCAGTCAGGTTACGGCCGAGGGCCACCAGATCGTAGTCCGCTATGCAGGAGGTGGCGAGATGTTCGGATGTGTTCCACTCTACGGTGGTGAAGAGTACCCGGCTACCGCAAGCGCGATCGTTCCCAGTCGTGCTCTCTACTGGTCTCGCTCGGTAATGGACCGCCTAATGGAGCGCCATCCTCGAATTGCCATCAACGCTCTGGAGCTGCTTGGAGAGGAATTGGCACTGGTACGATCTCGCTATCAGGAGCTGGCAACCGAGCGGGTTGAGAGACGTGTTGCGCGTGCCCTACTCAGACTGGTGGGGAAAGCAGGTCGAAAGGTAGAAAAAGGAGTTATGATTCGCTTTCCTCTCTCCAGGCAGGACCTGGCTGAGCTGACCGGTACCACCCTCCACACTGTAAGCCGGATACTGAGCAGTTGGGAGCAGCGGGGATTGATCGAATCGGGTCGAAGAAGGATCGTCATTCTTAATCCTCACGGCCTGGTTTCTGTCGCCGAGGATCTCGAGTTCGACGACGGCGACTGACACGGGGAGTTCTGTGAGGGAGCCTGTTTCCGCCAAAGATTCTGAGGCGATCGGTCGGCACAGCTCGTAAAGCAACTCCAAAGGCTCCGGTATCTGGAGTAAGGCAGCTTGCTCCCGCCAATGATGGACGAGCGGTCGAATGTGCTGTAAGCACATCACAATTGAGTGCCTTCGGCACCAATTCGAGCCGAAAGGCTGTGCCGCAGTAAGACAGCCATCTTGGCTGTTATGTTGCGACGGGCATCTTATAGGTGGTCATGTCCTGACCACCTATATTTTTGGAACACAATCTGATAGGAGTCGGGAAACCGCGCCGCCGGACTACGAATTACGGGCATCTTTATCGTTTGAACGATTAAGGCAGGCCCTTCGAGTCCGGCGGACGCT
>DATGOF010000424.1:0-3472 GCA_035306285.1 Acidobacteriota bacterium
TCCCCGCCTCGAAAATCGGGAAGGCGTTCTCCGCCCTGACCTCAATATCATCTTCGACCAAGTTGCATACGACAGCCGTCGAAACCGCATGGTTTACTTCACGGGGGGTCAAACCTTCGCCTACCATCTCAAAGAGCGGGAATGGGAGGATTTGTCTCCGACTGTGAGCCCTCCTCCCGTGCTGGGAGGATCCCTGGTCTACGATCCGGTCAATGACCGGCTGGTTCTTTTTGGAGGGGGCCATGTTGCCGAGACTGACAGCCAGGGAAATCTGAGAGGATATACCGGCACATGGATCTTCGACTGTGATACCAACCAGTGGAGCCCGGTCGAGAGCGATCAAGTTCCTCCACCTCGCATGGCCGCACGCATGGTTTATGACAGTCGAACCCATCAGATCTTCCTTTTTGGGGGAGACGGGCAGTCTGCCTATCTCGGAGACACGTGGATCTTCAAGCCGAACGAGTTGGAGTGGTTTCCTTCGAAAGCTCGCGGGCCTTCTGCACGGGCGGGCCACTTCACAGTCTACGATCCCACCAGCGGGTGGGTCATGATTGGAGGTGGATACAACCGGGAGGATCTGGAAGATGCATGGGTATATGATCCGGGTCGCGACCTCTGGTTGCCCCTCGAGACCACTGTTCCGACCGGCTGGTATATCACTGCAGATATCGCTCCTGATCAAAACCTGATTCTCCTGACCACTTCCCGCGAACCCCCGGGCCAGAAGATGGGATGTAATGCCATTTATTCGAGACGAACAACCTACGCGTTTCGCTACCAGCTGAACGAAATCGTCTCCGACAGAGAGAACACGTCTCCATCCGGCCCGATAAGCAAGAGACCCCCAATTCCGGAAACCGATTTGCTCAGCCGAGTGGATGAGCAGTCCCAGGCTGCTTTCTTATCCCAGCTCCCTGCCAACCGTTGGGAGCGACTCCCCGATCCTGGACGACAGGCCCCGGTAAGGACCTGGGGCTCAGCCACTTGGGATTCTCGTCGCGGTCGGATCATCTATTGGGGTGGCGGTCACTGCGGTTATGGAGGAAATGATTATGATCTGTTCGATCTCAAGAAAAATCTCTGGATCTCGCGACCGCAGCAACCCGAGTATCCGGAGCGGGCCTGGGATAAAGGAATTAATCCGGCCGGTGTCACCTTTCAAGGAAACCCCTGGATCCGCCATGGCCGAAAGGCTTATGCCTATGATCCGGTCAGTGACCGGATCATTAATATGAAGGCGATCCTTCTGACGGGAGGCTATCATCCCAGGCTTTTCCCGCAGGACGATGAATCGGTACCAGATAACGGTGCCAGTCGGCACACACGATGGGTGACCTGGATCTCCCACCCGGAAGAGGGGACGCATCAATTGCTCACCCCCGCCATCCAGGGTCTGGACCTGACCGTAAGTACCCCTCACGGCGTCATGGCAATCAATTACGACTGGGGATCGCTCGATCCCGGAAATACACCGGATCGCGATCTCCATAATGAGTCTGTCCAAAAGGAGAATGCCGTATATCTTCTCGATGTCGCGGCGGCACGCTGGAACAAGCTGAGCGGTGAAACGGGTCCATGGCCTCAGAACCTGTATGAAATGACCGCCCTGGCCTACGATTCAAAACGGGACCGTCTGGTGCTGCACGGAGGGGGGAGGAATCGGGACGAACTCTGGTCATTTGATCTGAATGAGAATTCCTGGAGCCGGATCGAAGTGAAAGGGGATGTGAAGGGACCCTCCTGCCGACGCGAGGCCGTCTATATAGAAGACCAGGATGTCCTGTTCACAGCGGGAAGAGCGGAATCAGGTGCCGGTCCTGCTTTCTACGCTTTTCATTTTGAAACGGGACGATGGATGCGGCTGGAGATCGAGCCGCCCGCCGACCGCGAGTTACCCGAGATGGTTTCCCAGAACCGTGCGTTGGTTTACGATCCTGAGACGAATCTGGTCCTCATGATCCTGAACGCCAAAAAAGGAGACACCTCGAATGCCGTTGTTTATGCGCTTCGTTATCAGCATCCCGCCAACTAACCGACTCGAAAGTGTTCGAAAGTAAACAAAAGAAATCGTGAGTCAGACTTCTATATTTTTGTCGAAAAAACTATGATCAACTGATCAGTGAGATAAAATAGCGCTGAAGAGATTAATCTTCGATGATTAAAACTGCTTCGCTTAAGTAAGTGACACCGATCAGGGAGGAATTTGAAATGCAAACATTTAGGCGAGCCGCTATTCTTTTCGCGGCGGTCGTGCTTCTGAATCCGACGGTCTTCGGACAGGCCGTTTCGGGGGTCATTCATGGAGCAGTGAAGGACACTTCCGATGCCTCTATTCCCGGTGTTTCCGTAACCGCCATCAACGAGGAGACCGGTTTACAAAGATCGGTCATCACCGGAGACAACGGCAACTACAGTTTTGAGGCTTTGCCGCCTGGAACCTATACCATTGCCGTCGAAATGCCCGGCTTCAAGCGTTTCGAACAACAGGGAGTTCGTTTGTCAGTGGGTCAGGCAGTCCGCGTAGATGCCACACTGGAAATCGGAGAACTGTCGGAATCGATTACCGTAACCGGGGCCGGACTGATGGTCGATACGCGAACGGCTGAGATTTCCGGCCTGGTTGATGACCAGAGAATCACGGACTTGCCTTTGAGCGGTCGGAATGTCATCGCCCTGGCCTCTCTGCTACCCGGCGTTTCAACGGTTAGTGCGCCGCAGGTTCAAGCTGGAACGCGCAGTGGCCCGCAGATGACGGTCCATGGAAGCCGCTCCAACCAAAACTACTTCACTCTTAACGGAACGTATTTCGCGAACCCGTCGCGAAACACAGGGCTCAATCCGCCTCCGCCAGACGCGGTTCGTGAATTCCGCATCAAGACCAACAATTTTTCAGCTGCCGAGGGGCGAAACTCCGGATCAATCGTAAACGTCGCGACCAGGAGTGGTACCAATGAGTTCCACGGTTCAATCTGGGAATTTCACAGGAATGATAACCTGAATGCTCGCAGCTTCTTTGAGACAGATAAGCCGGAACGCATTCAGAACCAGTTTGGTGCGTCGGCCGGCGGCCCGATCGTCCGCGACAGGATTTTCCTTTTCGGAGCCTACGAGGGCTACCGAAACCGGCCTCAACCCGCTCAAACCGGAGCCTTCACTCCTACGGCAGCTGAACGAGCCGGAGATTTCTCGGATCGCCAGGAACAACTCGTCAACCCCTACACCGGGGAACCTATTCCGGGCAACCAGTTAAGTCCGGACCTTTTCGATCCGGTCTCTCTCCGCATTCTTCAGGATGTGCCGCTGCCCAATACTCCGGACGGCCGATTGGTAACCAACAACCCGGATCCGGAAAACAACAATCTGGTCATGATTCGCAATGACTTTAACTTGAGTGATACCCAGAACCTCTTCTGGCACTATTACTACAATGAGAATGACCGCCCCAATCGTTTGAGCGGCAACATACCGC